>JADHQW010000081.1 GCA_016777705.1 Alphaproteobacteria bacterium
CCTAGGTCATCAATGGCCCCGACTATAATATTAAAAAATAATAAGCCAGTTTATATTTTAGGAAGCCCTGGTGGAAGCAATATAATTGGGTATGTTATAAATGCCGTAGTCTCTTTAATTGATTGGAAAATGAATGTTCAGGAAGCAGCATCAATTCCACATGGGATTAATAAATATGGAACTTACTATTTAGAAAAGAATACTTTTTTAAGTGAGCTTCGCCCTTCATTAGAAGCAATGAATTACAAAGTTAAATTAAAAGAATTTTCATCTGGATTAAACATTATTCTTATTGATGATAAATTATATGGCGGCTCAGATCATAGAAGAGAAGGAATTGCCATTGGTAATTAGGATCATTGTTTGACATGTGTAAGCATCTCCTATTATTTTATTAGCATGTTTGAGTTATTGCTCATAAAATTTATGACCAAATCATATAAAGTTTAAAGGTGAATTTAATGAATAATATGAATAAAATATTTGGTTCTTTTAAATTTTCTTTTGTTCCACCTTTAATGATTTATCTAGCTGCAGGCGTATCAGGAATAACCAATATTGTTGGTCTGTTTTTTGTTAAAGAATATTTAGATTTATCTGCCGTTTTTTTAGCTGGGTTAGGTTTCTGGGTAGGTCTACCTTGGGTCTTGAAAATGCCTTTAGGGCATCTGGTAGACATCCTTTGGAAGTTTAAATCTGTTCTAGTCATTCTAGGTGCACTAGTCATGGCTACCAGTAGCATAATTATGTTTTGTCTTATTCAGTTTAAGTTAGAGATGGTAAATATACTGAATGCTGAAACATGGTTTGTTATTTCAGCCTTATTAGCTCCAATTGGGTTTGTTTTGCAAGATGTTGTTGCAGATGCAATGACTGTTGAGGCAGTTCCAAAAATTGATGATAATGGGAAGATAATAGATTTTAAAATTTTAAAGTCTTTAAATGTGTCCATGCAGTTATTAGGACGAGTTTCCATAATTTTTGGTACTGTATTAGTCTCAATACTTAACTTAATAGTGTTTTCAGACTCGTCCAAAATGACTGAATTAGAAAAAATCAGTGCTTATGGGGATATATATTTATATTCCTTAGTTGTTCCAATCATTTCAATATCAGGAATAATTTTAGCTTATTTTAATAAACAAAATAAACTAAAAACTCTTATTGGGAACGGAATGGAACCTTTAAAAGCTAAAAATATGATTTTTGTTATTCCTGAAATGACAAAGCCAAATTTACTAATCATAATAGGATCAATCATTTTTGTTATTTTTACATTGGCAGTTGGAACGTCAAATATAAAATTTTCTCAAGAAATTGTTTTTGTCGGCTCATTTGCTATTATCTTATTTTTGCTGATTAAATTGTCCAAAGAACTGGATGCTAATGCAAAAAAAATGCTTCTAGGAACAGCTATTGTCATTTTTGCTTTTAGAGCAATGCCTGGTGTTGGCCAAGGAGGAAGTTGGTTTGAAATAGATGTCTTAAATTTTGACCAAGAGTTTTTATCATTACTTGGATTAATAGCTTCAATCTTAACCATTATAGGTATTTTTATCCTAAGACCTTTAATGGAAAAATCTTCAATGACTAAGCTCATTGTTATCCTTTCTATAGCAGGCTCATTTTTTATTCTCCCTTCAATTGCGATGTTTTATGGATTTCACGAATACACATCCAAACTTACAAATGGGCTTGTGGATGCCCGATTTATAGCAATCTTCAATACAGCACTGGAAAGTCCTTTAGGACAAGTTTCAATGATTCCAATTCTAGCCTGGATAGCACAATCTGCTCCAAGTCATCTAAAAGCAACATTTTTTGCGGTACTTGCAAGTTTTACTAACTTGGCACTTTCTGCAAGTAATTTAGGAACCAAGTATTTAAATGAAGTTTTTGTAATAACTCGTGAAGTCAAAACTAATAAAGGTGATATTAAAGTAGCAGAAGATTATTCTGAACTTGGTATACTATTAATTGTAGTATGTTTGTTAACTCTTATTATTCCAATACTAGTTACTTACATAATTAAAAAGATAAAGCTGTTATCTTATTAAATTTAGATAAGATAAACAACGCTAACTATTCCTACAGAAGTTGATGCAGCTAAGCCTATTAAAAGAGGTTTTACTCCAAGTTTTACCATATTCTTAAGGTTAGTTTGTAAACCCAAAGCAACCATAGCAAAAAGTATGCAGTATATTGATATTTCTTTTGCAAATATAAGAGAATTTTTCCAGTGATTTATTAAACTAGTATCAGTGATTAACCCATCGCCAATAGTTCTTAAAAAAGAAAAAAAGATAAATCCGAAGACAAACAAAGGGAAAAAATCTTTAACTGATTTTTTTACATTCATGTCGTTATCTTTGTTGTAGAGATATGCAATAAGTGGAATTAAAATAATCAGAAAAGAATTTCTTAAAAGCTTAGTCGTCATCGCTGAATTCAAGGCCTCAGGACTATTGTATATCTCAGAATATATGACTCCAGCAGCACTTACTTGAGCTGTATCATGAATAGCTGTACCAAGAAAAGCACCTGCTAAATCTGGAGTTAAATCAAAATAATAATTAGCTAAATAAGGATATGTAAAAACTGCAATCATTCCAAATAAAGTGACTATACCAACAGCATAACTAGTTTCATTTTTATCAGATTTTATTATTGACGAGGTGGCTATAACTGCGGTAACTCCGCATATACAAGTCCCCATAATAATTAAATAACCTAAATTATTTGATACTTTAAAAAATTGACATAAATACTTTATTATTACGAATGCTATAATAATGTTAATAACAATCAAAAACAGAGAAATAGAGCCATAATTATATAGCTCAGTTAAACTAAGACTAAGTCCTAATAATGCGATACCAATTCTTAATAATTTTTTCAGTGAAAAATTTATAAAGGTCTCAATCTTTGTATTTGAAGGAAAAAGGTTACCTACTAATAATCCAAGTAAAATACATATGAAGGCTGCAGAAATTAAAATATTATTGTTGGATAAATATTTATTTAAAATTACAGAAAATAATACTAATGAAGAAACTAAGAGAAATCCAAAAAAATTTTCTTTTACAAAATTCATAGTTTTATACTCTATTAAATCGATATTAAAATTATATAACTAGAATATAAACTTTTAAAAAATTTATGCTATTTTTTTTCTTTTTCTTGAACTCTTTCAATCTTCTTAGTTGACATTATTTCAGTTATTTCTGATTTACTGCGGTTTAAATTTTTCTGGAACTGTTGAATATTTACATTTCTATACCCAACATGAACTATACCGTCATTTAAGTCTTATATTTGATAACCAAACTTATATTCCATACATTTAAACTCCAATTAATATAAATTAAAAATCAAAGTCGAAAATTTTATACCAAATTATAAATTAAGTTTTAATGTCGTGAGATGCGAATTTATATACAGATTTTTTTGTTAAAAAATATATGTAGTAATTCCTGTTCAAAAAAGGCTTGAAAACAGGGTTATTTATATTAAGTCCACCAGTAAATTCTCCAAAGGCCGGCATTATTATATGGTTTTCTGAGTGAATTAAACATTTCTCAGTGATTTGTTTTGAATTAATTTTAAGAGAAGCCACTGGATGAAAATGTCCTGAAATCTGATATTTTTTTTCTAAAACAGCCTCATGAAGAAAATGAATATCATCAACAATATAACGTTCATAGAATTTAATAAAAGCAGATTTCATTTTATTTTCATGGTTTCCAAGGACGAATATAATTTCATAATTTTCAACAAGACTATCAAAAATAGATTTAACTTTGGAAGACATCCTGTTTAAAGCACCTCTATCGTGAAAAGTATCACCAAGCAGTATTATTATTTTTACTTCATGTATTTTAAGAAAATTTATCAGTTTATTTAGTGTCTCTTCACTATCAAATGGGGGAACAAACTGCCCTGACGATGCAAAGCTAGATCCTTTTTCAAGATGCAAATCTGATACAATAGCAATTTTCTTTTCAAGCCAAAATAAAACACCGTCATTATTTATTTTGAATTCATGATTGTTAAAATTTATAACTTTCAATTTAAACCAACTTCATCCAACATTTCACTTTCTAGTTCCTCAAGAAAATATTCATTTACATCTGACTTGTTTATTGTTTGTCTATTAACCTCTAATACTAGTGGAATGCCTAATGGAGAAATCTGATCTAATTTTTTATAAATAATTTTGTTTTTAATTCTCTTTAAAAACTCGCTTAATCTATCTAAATCTATTAACCCTCTATAAGCATCATCTCGGGCTACTTGCAATAGAATATGATTTGGTTCATGTTTTTTTAAAACATTGAAAATTAAATCAGAATTAAATATAACTTGCTTCCCAGTTTTAACCTGTCCAGGTATTTTTCTTTCAATTAAACCAGAAATTATAGCTGCATCTCTAAAGTTTTTCTTTAATAGTGGTGTCTCTTCTAACCACTCATACAAATCATCTAGCATTATATCTTCATTTAAAAGTATATTTATGTCCTCAACTTCATTCATTGACCATATTGCTAAAGCATATTCTGTTGCTACAAATCCAATTGGTTTATAACCCATTCGTTGCATTTTTTTAGAAACTAAAAAACCAAGTGTTTGATTTGCATTACGTCCCTCAAATGAATAAGAAATTAAAAAGAACCTTTTTTTATTATTCATTTTTCTTGGGAAGCTCTCTACTAACAGCCCTTTTTCGGATGGAATTGTTGAAAACTTAGATTGTAAACTAAGCCAATCTTTAATTTGTGAAGGAAATTCTTCCCATGATTTTTTATGATTTAATAATGTTCTCACCTCTAATGAAAGTTCAGAGCTTAAAGGCAACCTTCCTCCAGAGTATGATGGTATTTTGGGGTGTTGATCTTTAGTAGATTTTACTATGACATTATTTTCTTGTACATTTTGATATTCTAGTATTCTACCTCCAAATAAAAAAGTGTCACCTTCATTTAATCCTTCTATAAACCACTCTTCAACCTGTCCTAAAGTTCTTCTACCTAATTTTACTTTAAGCATGTAAGATTCAACTATGGTACCAACGTTTAGCCTATATTTACTTCTTACTTTTGAAGATTGTATTGCATATAAATTTTCTTTATTAATTCCAATTTTAGAATAATGTTCATAATGTTTTAATGAATAACCACCATTTTTAACAAACTCCAAAACCTCTAAAAATTTATCTTTAGTTAAATTTCTGTAAGACCAAGCATTTTTAATCTCCAAGTAAAGTTCATCTAGCTGGAATGGATTGCTACAAGCTACACCTAAAATATGCTGAGCTAAAACATCTAAACTTCCTTTTTTTTCGGTGCTTCCATCAATAAGTTGCTTTTGTATTGAATTTATTGCTGAGATACATTCAAGATATTCAAACCTATTAGCTGGCACTAAAAGAGCTCTTGAGGGTTGATTAAATCTGTGATTACTTCTTCCAATACGCTGCAAAAACCTAGCTATACCCTTTGGGGAACCAATTTGGATAACTAAATCAACCTTACCCCAATCAATACCTAAATCTAATGAACTTGTTGCAACCACACAGTCTAATTCACCATGCGACATAAGATTTTCAACTTTACGCCTAATTTCTTTTTCTAAACTTCCATGGTGTATAGCTATTTTATAATTATCTTCATTTTCATGCCAAAGCTTATTAAATACAAGTTCTGCTTGAGCACGTGTATTAACAAAAATAATAGTTGTTGAAGACTTTTTAATTTCTTTATAAATATCTGCAATAGCATAACCTGCCATATGACCTGACCATGGAACCCTATTATTTGACACTAATATATCAATATTAGGCTTAGATTTTTCTTCAATATTTATTATTTTAGCTTTCAGCTTTTGTGATAAAAAACTAAGTACTGAATCTTTATCTTTAATTGTTGCAGATAATCCTATTCTCTTACAATCTGGAGTTATAGAATTTAAACGTGATAGATTTAACGATAACAAATCCCCTCTTTTTGAATTTATCAAGCTATGGATCTCATCAACAATTAAGTATTTTAAATATTTAAAAAACTCGCTAGCTTTCGTATCAGCTAATAATAAAGCAAGTGACTCAGGAGTTGTCATAAGCATATGTGGTGGTTTTTGTTTTTGCCTATTTTTTTTATAACTTGAAGTATCGCCTGTCCTTGTTTCTACTATTATGTCAAGTCCTTGATCTTCAATTGGACTAGTTAAATTTCTGTGAACATCTACAGTCAAAGCTTTCAAAGGTGAAATATATAAAGTATGCAATTTATTATTAGGACTTTTATTTTCAATCAAATCCTCAAGTGATGGCAAAAAACCTGCTAAAGTTTTTCCTCCACCTGTTGGTGCAACTAATAATATATCAAAACCATTTTTTGAATGTTTTAAAGTCTCTAATTGATGATCATAAAAAGACCAATTATTTTTTTTTAACCAATTTTCTATAGGTTGAAGCTTTAAATTATCTAACATTGTTATATATTATGAAGATGAAATGGATTGATAAAAATTTGCATATAAAGCCAATAAATACACATATTGATCCTTTTAGGCCAGTAGAAAATGCCATTATAACTCATGGTCACGCTGATCACGCTAAGCCTGGTCATAAGAATGTTCTAGCTACAAAAGAAACTATTGAAATAATGAAAATTAGATATGGTGAGAATTGCGCTGATCATTTCCAAGAACTTGAATTAAATCAAACACTGAATATTGATGAAGTTTCTATAACTTTTTTCCCAGCAGGTCATATTCTAGGAAGCGTACAAGTTTTAACTCAATTTAAAGGTGAAAAAATTAACTTCACAGGAGATTATAAAACTTCAAAAGATAAAACCTGCGTGAATTTTGAACCTGTGAAATGCCATACACTAGTTACTGAAGCAACATTTGGATTGCCTGTTTTTCAGCATCCAGATGAAAAAAAAGAAATTAACAAACTCTTACACTCATTATATTTATTTCCTGAAAGACCTCACCTGGTCGGCGTGTATGCATTAGGTAAGACACAAAGAGTTATTAGTTTGTTAAGACAACAAGGTTATAACAAAAATATTTTTATTCATGGTTCACTTGAAAAACTTTGTAATTATTATCAAGAAAATAACGTCAATCTCGGCAAATTATCTAAAGTAAGCTTAATTAATAAAAACGACTATAACGGTGAAATAATTCTTGCCCCACCCTCAGCCATTAAAAACATTTGGTCTAGGAAGTTTGAAGATCCCATAATAAGTCAAGCTTCGGGATGGATGTCTATAAAGCAAAGAGCCAAGCAAAGTTTAGTAGAACTTCCATTAATTTTATCTGATCATGCAGATTGGAATGAATTAACAAACTATATAAAAATCTCAGAAGCTGAAAATGTATATGTAACTCACGGAAGAGAGGAGGCAATAGTTCATTGGTGTAAAAAAAATAATATTAACGGTTTAGCTTTATCTTTATCTGGAAGAGAAGATGAGGAAGAGCTGTGAAAGATTTTAGTGAGTTAATAAATAAATTATTATTAACACCGTCAAGAAATAGAAAAATTCAAATCTTGTCGGATTACTTTTGTAATACTCCTGATCCAGAAAGAGGTTTTACTCTTGCTATACTTACAAACAGTTTAGAATTAAGAAATATTCCTATTTCAAAAATAAAAGAAATTATTTACGAAAATGTTGATAAAGATTTGTTTGCATTATCATATGATTACGTGGGTGATTTAGCGGAAACAATTTCACTTATTTGGCCTCACAATAAAAAAGGTGATTTACCGAGTATTTCAGAAATAGTTAATATTTTAAGGAATATAAAAAAGGATCAAATCAGACCAACTCTTGAAAATTTTCTATCTATTGCGAACGATACAGAACGATGGGCCCTCATTAAGTTAATTAGTGGAGGACTTAGAATAGGTGTTTCTTCAAGGCTTACTAAAACTGCGTTAGCAAACTTTAGTAATAAGAATTTAGATGACATTGAAAGAATTTGGCATGGCTTAGAACCTCCTTATGAAAATCTGTTTAAATGGTTATCTAACAAAGCAGATATTCCAGAAATAGATTTGACTAAAACCTTCCACCCAATGATGCTATCTAATCCAATAATGGACCATGATTTTAGTAGTCTTATTCCTAATGATTACGTTGCCGAATGGAAATGGGATGGGATAAGAGTTCAAATTATTTTAAATAAAAATGAAGTAAAGATTTTTTCACGTACGGGAGATGATATTAGCCTGTCTTTCCCAGAAATTGAAAATAACCAAGACAAAATGGTTATTCTGGACGGAGAACTATTAGTTGGAAAAAACTATGTACCAATGAGTTTTAATTCACTCCAACAAAGAATTAACAGAAAAAAAGTAAGCAAAAAACATTTGATTGATTATCCAGCCTTTATAAAACTCTATGATATTTTATTTTTAGATAATATAGATTTAAGAGATGTACCATGGAAACTTAGGCGAAAAAAATTAGAAGAATGGTTTTTGACAAACAAAAATCAATATTTTGATCTATCTGAAGTTATGAAATTCAAAGTGTGGAAAGACCTAGAAAATATAAAAAAATTCAAAATCATTGATGAAGAACATGAAGGGTTGATGATTAAAAGAAAAGAAAGCCCTTATATATCTGGAAGGCCAAAGGGTCATTGGTTTAAATGGAAAAAAGAACCTAAAA
>JADHQW010000082.1 GCA_016777705.1 Alphaproteobacteria bacterium
TAAAAAATAAAAAATCTTCATAATATTGCTTCTTTTAAATTAAATTAATATCGTATAATTACATATTAGCTATATAATAAACAAGAGGTAAAAATGTACGCTAGAATAGCTGAATTTCAATCAAGCTCTAAAGTAAATTGTGATATGTTAGTCGCTTTCTTTCAAAATGTTATGATTCCAAGAAATATTAAAAATGGTCAATTGAGTTGTGAAATATATAGAGTATCTGAAACGACTGGTTTTGTAATATCTTCTTTTAAAAATAAAAATGATGCAAACAAGATAATGAAAATCATGTCTGAAGAATTAAACGAAGTTAAAGGAAATACTAGGATCAAGCTTCTTGAAGGTGAAAGAGTTTTAAGAGTAGATCAATAAATTGACCTTTATTCAAAATAAATTTCTAAAACATTATGTTGGTTATGACTCAATTTTTAATGAAATTGATAAAGCATGCTCTCTAAACCTTGAAAACAATATAGCATTTGATGTCATAAAATATGATGTAAATAAATATCAAATTAAAATAGCTTTAGCGGGGGTGTTATCAAATCAAATCTCAATTAACGCTTCAAATAACCTTCTTATAATTAATGTGTCAGAAAGAGAAAATAAACGAAAATCAGATTATATTCATAAGGGCATTCGAAACAATGTAATCCAGCAAATTTTTCAATTAGAACAGACCATTGAAGTTAAAGAAGCCGAGTTAAATAACGGGATACTTAAAATAGATCTTTTCAAAAAAGATATAAATAACAAAATGAAGAGATATATACAAATTTTAGAAGAATAATCGCCCAATGATTTTGTAATTTACTAATTTGTAATATATAATGAGTAAAATTTAGGAATTAAGGAAAATTAATAATGAATCATATGATTGATACAAATAAATTAAAAAGCCAAATAACTGAAGAAGAATGGAAGTTGCGATTAGATTTAGCGGCAACATATAGACTGATAGCTCTTTATGGTTGGGATGACTTAATTTACACTCATGTTTCATTAAGAATACCTGGTCCAGATCATCATTTCCTTATTAATCCATATGGATTAATGTTTGATGAAATAACCGCCTCAAGCTTGGTTAAAATTGATCTTAATGGGAATGCTGTGATAGATACTCCATATGAGGTTAATCCAGCTGGCTTTACTATTCACAGCGCAATCCATTCTGCACGTGATGATGCACAATGTGTACTTCATCTTCATACTAATGACGGAGTTGCAGTATCAATCCAAAAAGATGGCTTGTTACCAATTAGCCAAACATCTATGTTAATTCATCCCCATGTTGCATATCATGATTATGAGGGACTTGCTCTCGATCATAGTGAACGAGAAAGATTAGTAGCTGATATAGGTGATAAAAATCTTTATATACTTCGAAACCACGGAACCTTATCTGTAGGTCAAACCTGTGGAATAGCTTTTATGGGGATATATTTCCTTGAAAGAGCTTGCACTGCTCAAATAAGAGCACAAGCTGCCGGAAATATTAATTTACCCTCTAAAGAAGCTATAAAAACTACTCAAGATCAATCTATTGGAATGTTTGATATAGGTAGAGATAGATTAGCATGGCCTGCATTACTAAGAAAACTTGATAGACAATCACCTGACTATAAGAACTAAAAGGCTGATTTAGCTCCACCTGTTTTTTGAGTTGTAAAAATAGAACCATAGTCTGGCGCTGGCGGAAGTGGTAGTACTACAGGAACACTCTCCATTCTTGGTTGATAGCTTACATTTCCACAAAGCATTTGTCTTTCCATTTGGTTACATAAATCAATAGGGTTTGTGTTATTTAAATAAGCTCCAACACCAACCAAAGGCCACGCATCAGCAGAATTACATTCATAAAAAAGCATTAATCTATCCTTATTACTATTATTAGGTGCAGAACCATGAAGTGTTCTAGCATGATGAATAGTCATTGATCTGGCTTTGCCTGTTAAAGTAACAGCTTTTGATATATCAAAATTTTTATCATTAGGGTCAATTGCTCCACAAAAAACACCATTATTATTATGACTTAAAACAGGACCTTTATGACTTTTAGGTATAACCATTAAAGGTCCATTATCAAGATCGACGTCATTTATCATAAGCCCTAAAGCAAGCACATTGTCATTTGTATGAGGGTAAAAAGCCCAATCTTGATGCCATTCTACAGCAGCACCTCCACCAGGAGCTTTTGTATTCAATTTACTAGTTTTCAAAGATATATCTTTCCCAAGCAGGTCAATGAGTATATTTTCTATCTTAGATTCTTTTAGAATATCCCAAAAAAATGGTGTATGTTGATGAGGTTGCTTAACCCGTTTTAATCTTGGGTTATTTGCAGAATGGCCTTCTTCTAAATCAAATATATTATCATTTTCTTTTATAGCTTTAGATTTTTCAAAGAAATCATCTACAATCTTAAGCATTGCACTCAGTTGATCTTCTGAAATTACATCTTCAACCAATACGTAACCTTCATTATTATAAAATTCAATCTGATCATTGGATAAAATCATTAACATCTCCTTAAACAATGATTAAACATGTATATAATTGTTTTAAGATATAAACATTTATATGTTAATCGAATAACTGTGAAGAGCAACAAATAATGAAAAATAATCTAATAGATTTAGACAGTCGTGAAGCCTGGTTTAGGCTAATAATAATTTTTACAATGAGTATAATTGGAACCGCTGGTATGTGGTCAGTAGTTATCATTATGCCAACTATTCAGAATGAATTTGATCTTGATAGAGCGGCTTCAACTTATCCTTATGTAGCTACAATGTTTGGTTATGGGGTTGGTAACGTTATCATAGGTAGGATGCTGGATAAAATCGGGATTAAAAAGCCTATTATTTTTGCTTTAATTTTGTTGATTTTCTCATATTTAGTATCAACATTAGCAAACAACATTTTATGGCTTTCATTTGTTCAATTTTTTTTAGGTTTCTCTGCAGCAGCTTTTTTTGGGCCTATGATGGCAGATATATCGCAGTTCTTTTATAAAAGGAAAGGGCTAGCGGTTTCTCTAGTAGCAAGTGGACAGCATTTGTGTGGTGCAATTTGGCCTTTTTTAATTAAAGATTTCCTTTTAGACGGAGAATGGAGACATGCTCATCTTTTCATTGCATTAGTTTGTAGTATAATCATACCCATTTTGTTTCTTTTAATTGGTAATAAAAAACCATTTTTAAATAAAAATATCGACCAAATAGCACCAAAACTTAATGTTAATTCAAGCTTGAAATTATCAATCAGTAATAAAAATATTCAGATTTTACTTATGTTTGCAGGTGTTTTTTGCTGTGTTGCAATGTCAATGCCGCAAGTTCATATCGTACCATTATGTATTGATAATGGATTTGGTTTAGCAGTCGGGACTGAAATTTTATCTTATATGTTATTTGCAGCTGTAATGAGCAGAGTTATATTTGGTTATTTATCTGATAAATTAGGACCAATTCAAACTTTGATTTTATGTTCAACTCTCCAAGCAGTTTCACTTTCACTGTTTTTGCCTTTTGATAGCCAAATGTCGCTTTATATAGTTGCTATATTTTTTGGACTGTCCCAAGGAGGCATAGTACCTATATATGCTGTTATAATTAGTAAATTTCTACCTGCAAATGAAGTTGCTGAGAGAGTTGGGCTTCTTATCTTCGCTACAATAATTGGCATGTCATTAGGTGGTTGGCTTTCTGGAGAAATTTATGATTATACAAATTCATATAGATTAGCGTTTTTAAATGGAATTTTTTGGAATATAATTAATCTTGGCATAATGATTTATCTATATTTATTATATAAACAATCATTAAAAAAATTGGTGATAGAATGAAATTAGAAGATACTATGCATTTTTTATGGAATAAATACTTAGAAACTAAAGATATGGAATATTTAGCTGAAGCATGTGAAAAAGCCCCTTTTTTTGGACAAGAAGATATGGGTAAAGAAATAGCTACAATTTTAAGAAATTATAAAAAATGATTGAAGCTAAATCAATTTTAGATTTCTGGTTTATAGAATGTTCACCTAAAATGTGGTTCAAAAAAAATGACAAATTTGACGCTTTAATTAGAAATAGATTTCTTAATTTAATAAAAAAATCATTAAAAACAAACATTGAAGATGTAAATATTGCTTTAGATACTTATCTTTCTCTTATTATTTTGTTAGACCAGTTTACAAGAAATGTTTTTAGAAATAGCTCCAAATCTTTTGAAGGAGACAATAAAGCTGTAAAATTGACAAAGATTGCTATTGATAACAATTTCATCAAAGGATCTAATCATCATTATAATAGTTTTTTTTTAATGCCACTTATGCATAGTGAAAACATCTTAGATCATAGGTTAGGTTTACCACTTTTTAAAAAATTTACTAATGAGAACACATTTAAATTTGCTTTAAAACATAAAGACATTATTGATAAGTTTGATAAGTTTCCTCATAGAAATAATGTTTTAGGTAGAATTTCAACTAAATCAGAATTAGAATTTTTAAAATTACCAGGTAGTAGGTTTTAATATTAAAATGGTTTCCATAATAAAGAATGTAAAAATTGGTTCCCAACCATCAATTTCGGTTGATTACATCGGTCAAGGTGAAATGGTTATTTTTCTGCATGGTATAGGAGGTAATAAGAAAAATTGGGAAGGTAATCTTCCATTTTTTTCAAAAAAATTCTTATCAGTTGCATGGGATACACGTGGATATGGTGAAAGTGAAGACTATTCTGGGGATTTCATTTTTGAAGATATCTTAGACGACCTTAAAAGAGTTTTAGACTATTTCGATCGCGATAAAGCTCACATCGTTGGACTTTCAATGGGGGGACAAATTGCTACGCTTTTTTATGAAAAATATCCTAATTGTGTAAAGACGCTTACTTTGTGCGACACTCATTTTGGTTTATCAAACTTGGACAAAAATGAGGTTAAAAAATTTATTAATTCAAGAAAAGAGCCACTCTTAAATGGTAAAGAACCAAAGGATATAGCTCCTCTTGTAGCATCATCATTGATAGGTGACATGGAAAACAAACCTGCATACGAAAAACTTGTTAATTCAATCTCACTTCTTCACAAAGAAAGTTATCTTAAAACAATTGATACATCAATGAGGACTGAACATCGTCATATTTTCAAAAAAATAGATGTGCCAACATTAATTATGGTTGGGGAGCTTGATACTTTAACGCCTCCATCAATGTCTTTGGAAATAAAAAAAGAAATTAAAAACAGTAATATTATAATTATACCAAATGCTGGACATCTAATTAATATTGAAGAACCAGAAATTTTTAATAAAAACTTGATGAATTTTTTGGAGAATTAAATGATTTTTAATCAATTGAAATTTTACTTTTATCTATTTATTTATTCTAAGTTAAAACATACTAAATTGATGACACAAAACATGAAAAGTCCAAATAATGGCTTTTTAGGAAATATTGCAAAATATTTAATGTTAAGTTTTAACAAATTTGTAATTAATGATTCCGTTAAAAAACTTAATATTCAAAAAAATGATACAATTATTGAAATTGGGTCTGGGAACGGTCAAGCAATCGATAAAATGCTAAGACTAACCAACAAAAAAATCACCTCTATAGAAGTAAGTGAAAAGTTTAGGTCAGAGTTGATTAAAAAATTTAAAAATAAAAATGTTACTTTTTTTTCTAATGATGCAAAGGATTTGAATAATATTATTAAAAAAAATTCATTTGATAAGCTACTAGCCGTAAATGTTGTATATTTTTTAAACCCCATTGCCGCCTATGCTAATGAGTTTTATCGGATATTAAAAACGGATGGAAAAGGTCTTCTAGCTTGTAAATTTGATGGTATTAAAAAATTTAATGATAGTACAGCTCCTAATAAGAATTTAAACGATATAATTAAGGTATTTGAACATGCTGGTTTTAAAGTAAACACAGAATTCGTTGATTCAAATAATGAACAAGAAAAATATCACGCAATCTTCATAAGAAAGGTTCAAAATGATAAACAGTAATATTGTCCAAGCAAGAAGAAGTTTTATTTTTACTCCAGGCCTTAACCCGGAAATGTTCCCTAAAGCTTTAAAATCAGGTACGGATATGGTTTGTATTGAATTAGAAGATGGTATTGCTCCAAAAGATAAAGAATTGGCAAGAAAATTAGCTTTAAGACTTTTTGAGAAGAAACAAGATAATGACGGAATTGAGAGAATACTTAGAATTAATTGCTTAAGAGAAAAGTTTGGCATAGACGATGTACATGCAATAATAGAAACAGACACTCCTCCCCCAGTATTAATGCTACCAAAAGTTAAAACGTCTGAAGAAGTTATATTATTAGATAATCTGCTTACAGAAAGAGGTCATAACTGCAGACTTCATATAATAATAGAAACTAATGAAGGTCTAGAAAATGCATATGAAATATCAAACTGTTCTAAAAGAGTTGATGCGTTATTTTTTGGTGGGGTGGATATGTCAGCTGAATTAAGATGTGCAAATAAGTGGGAACCACTTCTCTATGCGAGGTCAAGAATAGTCCATGCTGCTGCTTCTGCAGGAATAGATGCAATAGATGTACCCTTTCTTGATCTTGATAATCCAGAAGCAATGAAAGAAGAAGCCATAAAGGCAAAAGCCATGGGTTTTAGTGGAAAAGGATCAATTCACCCTAAACAAATACCTATTTTAAATGATGTCTTTACACCCACAGAAGAAGACATTAAAAAAGCCAAAAATATTACATCAACATTTGAAAAAGCAGATACAGGTCTAGTTGTTATAAATGGAAAACTTATTGAAAAACCTGTTTTAAGAGAAATGTATAGAATATTAAGTATAGCCAAAAAAATTGGAACAGATAAAGGTCAATAATTAGAAGTTTTTTGGATTATAAAACCCAAATTATTAGCCGGCATCTCAATAGTTTTTACATTAAGAAACCCTAATTTTGAAACTAATTTTAATAGACTAACATCATTCTTATAACCTAATGTATTATTGCGTTTTCTAATACTCGTGTGAAAATCAATATCCCCTTTACTAGTTAATTTGCCATTACGCATAAAAGGACCATAAATAATTAAAAAACCGTTGGGAGCTAAAGCAGAGAAAATTTCATTTAATAATACTTTTGTATCTTTTAAACTGATTAAATGGAGTAAATTAATTATCAAAATAAATTTTTGATTAGGAAATTTTCTAGACCACCCTTCTTTGGTTGCATTCAAATGACAAGGAGGTTTAATGTTTTTTGTATAGTTGTCCGACAACCAATAATTTATACTTTTAATACGTTCTTTATCTAAATCAGACGGTTGCCAAATTATATCTTTAAACTTAGACCCAAGTTGAATTATATGTTGACCGGTACCACTAGCAATTTCAAGAGCCTTACCTGAATTTGGAATAAATTTTGTAATAAGTTCTATAATAACTGAAGAATTACGATAAGCTGATGGCGAATAAAGGCGTCCATTTATATCAGTGATCGGAACATTTAATCCTTCTGTGTTATTATGCGAAACCATAAACTAAAAAACTCTCTGTTTTGAATATTTTATAATATATATCAGGTTAATAAAAGCCTGATTGCTAACCCTACTAATATTATTTGAAATATAAGAGTAAAAAATTTATTACTAATTTTATTTAAAAAAATTTGCCCAACCCTGCTTCCTAATAAAGTTGCAGGTATTATCATAAGAAAAGTTTCTATATATTCGTAGAAAGAAAATCCTATGAATGTAAAACCAATTATTTTTATTAAATTACCAATGAGACCAAAATAACCTAAAGTACCTACGATAGATTTTTTTTCTTCTATACTTTGTCTAATTATAACAGCTAAAAGTGGTGCAATAACTCCAACTAAAATATTAAAAATACCTGTAAAAAAACCAACTAAGTAATAAATATTCGAAGGAATTTTGATTTTCTTAAAACTTTTTAAGTTTTGAAATCCAATAGCCAATAAAATAAACAAACCTATTAAATTTTTTATATAATCTTGATCAATACTTTGAAATATTTTGAGCCCTACATAAACACCTAAAGGTAACAATACAGAAAATTTAAATATTATTTTCCAATTTACATATTTTCTTAATAACCATGTCCGTGTCATGTTAGAAGAAAGTTGGATTACACCATGAACTGGAATAGCCTCTGCTGGATTCATAAATTGAAGCATTGCTGCTAGTAAAACAGTTCCACCTCCTGCCCCAGCAATTGATGTCATTAAAGCTGTAAAAAAAGATAATACAGTTAAAAGAATATTTTCTGACAAAGTTATTTCTAACATTTAGAGTATATCTTTTGATTGAATATTCATTTTGAGGTTTTCAATTAATTAAGTTTTAATATTATTTAAAAAAAATTAGAATTATAAATATTTATTACTAAATTTAATAAGGTTTGTCTTTTGAAAATAGAAATTAAGACTGTTATAAATTCAATTAATAATAACGAGGGTAACTTATGTGTTGATATATTTAAAAGAAATAATCAAACATTTGGATTTGAAGAATATAGAAGAGATCCTGAAACGAATTCTGGTTGGTACAAAATTGGATTTTATAGCAATAAAGTATTTAAAAATGATACTGAAGCT
>JADHQW010000083.1 GCA_016777705.1 Alphaproteobacteria bacterium
AAAAAAGAAATTGAACTTGGGAACTTTAGAGAAGATCTTTATCATAGATTAAATGTTTTAGAAATTAATGTTGAACCTTTAAACAAAAGAGTTTCAGATATTCCTTTACTAATAGAGTATTTTTCAGAAAAAATTTCTTCAAATTATAATCTTAAAAAATTAAAGATTGACGCTGATAATCAATATCTAATTAATTATGAATGGCCTGGTAATGTAAGAGAGTTGAGAAACCTAATTGAAAGAATTGCAATTTTATCGCCTGATACCGATGAAAAAATTTCAAATATAATTAAAGAGTCTTTAAAAACTCCTGATAATACTACATCTCCGATAGAAAACGCTTTATCCGTGCCATTAAAAGAGGCTAGAGAAAACTTTGAAAAAGAGTATTTAACTACTCAATTAAAAAAATTTAATGGAAATATATCAAAAACAGCAGATTTTATTGGCATGGAAAGATCAGCCTTGCACAGAAAGCTTAAAGGTTTAGGAATTAAGGAATTAAACTAAATGAATATTATTATTTGTGGTGCTGGTAGAGTTGGATTTACCATAGCTAAAATTCTTGGTGAGCAGGGTCACTCTATAACAGTTATAGATCAATCAAGTGAAGATATACAAAAAATTGATGATACATTAGATGTTAAGGCAATTGTTGGTAAAGCAACTTATCCATCGATACTAGAAAAAGCTAATGCATCTGAAGCAGATATGATTATAGCCGTTACAAGAAACGATGAAATTAATATGCTTATATGTCAGATTGCCTTTTCTATCTTTAATGTACAAAAAAAAATAGCAAGAATAAGATCTCAGGATTATCTAAACCCAAAATTTACTAAAGTTTATAATAAAGAAAATTTACCAATAGACGTAATAATATCTCCAGAAATTGAAATTGCAAAATCATTACAAAGAAAACTTGAGGCACCAGGAGCTCTGGATAATGTTCCATTTGCTAAGAATAAAATTAGACTTTTAGAGGTTTTAATAAATGAAAATTGCCCTTTAATAGATATCAAATTAAAAGACCTTACTAAGAAATTTCCAAAATTAGATGCGAATATCATGGGTGTTATTAGAAACGAAAAGTTCGCCGTATTAAAAAAAGAAGACGTGATAAAAAAAGATGATAAAGCCTACATAGCCATTAATGCTTCTCAAATGCAGGATACCTTAAGCGCATTTGGGCATAATGAAAAAATTTCTAATAAAATTTTAATTATAGGTGGTGGAAACATTGGATTTAATTTAGCTAAAAATTTAGAGGAAACTTTCGACTCAGCAAGGGTTAAAATAATAGAAAAAGACAAAGAAAGAGCTGAATTTATTGCAAGTGAACTAAATAATACAATCATTATAAATGGAAATGGCCTAGATGAGGAAGTCTTAATTGAAGCAAACCTTGATGAGGTGCAAACAGTTTTAGCACTAACAAATGATGATGAAGATAATTTAATGGTAAGTGTATTGGTAGAAAAATTTACTAAAGATAAAGATGATTTAAATGACAAAAGAACAATGGCATTAATTAATAAGCCTAATTATTCTTTATTACAATCTTCTTTAAAAATAGATGATTTAATTGACCCAAGAATGAATACTGTTTCAAGTATCCTGAAACATGTTCACAAAGGTACAATTGAAAATGCTTATAGTATTTTAAATGGAGAATTTGAAATTATTGAGGCAGAGATAATAGAAACATCTGAACTTATTAATAAAGAGTTAAAAAAATCTGACCTTCCTGAGGAGATAAGAATTGGTGCTGTTCTAAGAGGGGATGAGGTCATTATACCTAGATCAAATTTTGTTTTCAAAAAAGAAGATGTAGTAGTTCTTTTAGCTAAAAAAGAGTCTTTAGATGTTGTTGAAAATATGTTTCGTATAAGCTCAATTTAATTTTATGAAATATTTTAAACTCATTTATTTGAGTACATTTTGTTGTTTAATTTCTATTCTTTCTTTTTTTAATATTATTTATTCTTATTATCTAAATTTATATTTAAACCTAAACACTTATATTTGGACTTTTTTTATTTCGCTAATTTTCGCATCACTTTTTTATTTTTCCAGAGATAAGTTAGAAAAAAAAATTACAATTTATGAAAAAATTATAACAGTTATCTTTGGTTACTTTTTTCTTCCATTAATCATTTGTATTCCTTTTTATTTTAGTATTTATAATTTAACATTTATAAATTCTTATTTTGAAG
This sequence comes from Alphaproteobacteria bacterium, assembly GCA_016777705.1. Taxonomy (GTDB): domain Bacteria; phylum Pseudomonadota; class Alphaproteobacteria; order Puniceispirillales; family Marisalimonadaceae; genus Marisalimonas. Next base: position 2,217 of record JADHQW010000083.1, read on the forward strand.
CAATATCAGGATTTACTTCAACAGGGTTTACTATTTTTGATAATATCAAACATCTTGATCAAAGTTTAATAATTTGGAGATCTTCATCTCAATGGATAGGTGGTCTTTATTTTTTATTCTCAATCATTCTATTAATTGATATTTTCGATAATAGTTTCAAGAAATCTTTAACAAACTTTATTTCATTTAATAAAGCTGAAACTTTAAAACAGTCTTTAAAAATATTTTTATTATACTCTTCTATTACATTAGCAATATTTGTAATCTTGAATTTATTAAATATAAGAACTTTTAGCTCTCTTAATTTAGCTATGACTATTATTTCATCTGGAGGTTTTTTACCATCTAATGAATTATCTGATATATTAGTAAATAATCTTCAAATAATTATTATATCCCTCCTATTCTTAACTTCTTTTTTTAGTATTTTTTTAATTTACAATCTTGTTTTTACAAAAAATCACAATATAAATTTTTTCAATGAAGATATTCATTTACTAGTTTACTTCTTGGCTTTATTAATTATTTTTTTTGTATTTTTTAATTTCGATAATAATTTTGTAGAAGTTTTTCTTTCTTTAACTAGCAGTGTTTCAAATATTGGATTTTCTTTAAATAATAATTCTACAAATTTATCCTTTATATTTTTAATCTTAGTTATAATAGGGGGTTCCTTTTTTTCAACAAGCTCAGGTATTAGATTTTTAAAAATTTATTCATTATTAAAGTTCTCTTTAAATGAAATATTATCATATAGTAGGCCCAAAAATATTTATGTTAATAAACATCTTTTTTCAAAAGAGTCTTTTGAGATAAAAGAAGTTTATAAATATTTTTTATCAATTATTATTTTTATTATTTCATTATTTTTCTTAAGTTTTTTATTGACCTTAAGTGGTATGGAGTTTGATAGTTCTTTTAAGTTATCTATTTTAACCCTTATGAACACAGTAAATTCGTCAATGTATGGTCTTAATGATTTAAACTTCACTGATCTTCATTTTTCCGTAAAATATTACTTAATTTGCTTTATGATTATAGGTAGAGTTGAGCTTTTGACTTTATTAATAATTAGTAAAAAATTACTTTTTAAAAATTAAATTAGTACTATAAAGTCATTAAAGTAAATTTTGCGCTCTTAGCTCAGCTGGATAGAGCATCGGTTTTCTAAACCGAGGGTCGGTGGTTCGAGTCCACCAGAGCGCACCATACAACATATATTCTCTAATTTTTATTTAGCACAACATATAGATATTTTTCATTTTATTTTGATCAAATTTTCTTTGATCGGAATTAGATAATGTTAATAATATAAATAATTCAAATTAGTTTTTGAATTATTTGTTAACAAATAAATAAATAAACAGAGGAATAAATAATGTTTAAATACGTAAAACAATTAACTTCTCTAGTTGCTATGGTTGCAGTTCTGTTTGCTTTTACAACAGAAACAATGGCTGCTAAGAAGTCAAAAACTCTTAAAAACACTCAGAAAAAAGGTTTTGTAAGATGTGGTGTATCTCAAGGTTTACCAGGATTTTCAAATGCTGATGCTGCTGGAAATTGGACTGGTGTAGACGTTGATGTATGTAGAGCGGTAGCTGCTGCAGTATTAGGTGATGCGAACAAAGTTAAGTTCACTCCACTAAGTGCTAAAGAAAGATTTACAGCTCTTACTTCTGGTGAGATAGATATCTTATCAAGAAACACAACTTGGACACTTTCAAGAGACGCTGACATTGGTCTTACTTTCGTTGGAGTAAACTTCTACGATGGTCAAGGTTTCATGGTTAGAAAAAGCTCTGGAATAACTTCTACAAGCCAATTCAAAAATGGTATTTCTGCATGTACAAACATCGGAACTACTACGGAGCTAAACATGAGAGACTTCTTTAATTCAAAAGGAATTTCTTATACTCCAGTAGCATTTGAAAAAGCTGATGAAGTTGTTGCTGCTTATGATGCAGGTAGATGTGATACTTACACTACTGACAAATCAGGTTTAGCAGCTCAAAGAACTAAAATGTCAAACCCAGATGAACACATTGTGTTACCTGAGACGATTTCAAAAGAGCCATTAGGCCCAGTTGTACGTCAAGGTGATGCTGTATGGGAAGACATTGTTAGATGGTCTCTTAACACTATGATCGAAGCTGAGGAGTATGGAATTACTTCTGCTAATGCTGATTCTATGAAAACTTCAGAAAACCCTCAAGTTAAAAGACTTGTTGGTGCTGAAGGTGAAATGGGTGCAGCATTCGGTTTAGATAACGAGTGGAACTTAAGAATTATCAAACAAGTTGGAAACTATGGTGAAAGTTATAAAAGAAATATAGCTGACACTGGAATCTTACCAGACAGAGGTCCAAACCAATTATGGACTAAAGGTGGTATTTTATACGTTCCACCATCAAGATAATTTAAAGTTATAAATTGATAAAAAGGGCTAGATTTATCTAGCCCTTTTTTTATACTGCATATTCATATGAAATTAAAAAAAATCCTACCTCAATTATTAACACTATTGTTTATAGTTTTAATTTTTGGATTCTTTACAATGAATGCTCAAGAAAACATGGATACTAGAGGTATTGAGTTTGGCTTTGGTTTTTTGAAACAAGAAGCTTCATTTGATATTCAATTTTCATTAATTGATTACGATGGTTCAATGTCCTATGCACGAGCTTATTTAGTTGGACTTTTAAATACATTATTAGTTTCATTTATTGGAATAATATTAAGTACACTCTTAGGTGCTGTAATTGGAGTTGCTCGATTATCACCTAACTACTTAATTAACAAAACTGCCAGTTTTTATATTGAATTTTTTAGAAATATTCCTTTATTACTACAGATCTTTTTTTGGTATTTTGCAGCTTTGAGAGCTCTACCAATGCCTGAAGATGCACCATTAATTTTTGGATCTTCTTTTATGACTATTAAGGGTTTATATACGCCAGCACCTGTTTGGAATAATTTTGATATTTTTTTGATAACATTAATTATAGCCTTGGTAATTATTTTCTTTTTCAATAAATTTGCAAAAAAGAAACAAGAAGAGGAAGGAAAACAGTATCCTAAGTTTTTGATATCACTTGGTATTTTTGTTATATTGCCTGCTTTAACTTTTATTATTGGTGGTGTTGATTTATCTTGGAGTTTCCCTGAATTAAAACAACTTGCATTAACTTCATTTACATATGAAGGTGGTATGGGGATACCTCCTGAGCTAATAGCTTTAACACTTGCTTTAACACTTTACACAGCAACATTCATTGCAGAAAATGTAAGAGCCGGCATTCAAGGCATTGGAAAAGGGCAAAAAGAAGCTGCTGCATCAATTGGATTAACACCTAGCCAAGTTTTAAAATTAGTTATTATGCCACAAGCTTTAAGAATTATTATACCACCGACAACCAATCAATACTTGAATTTAACAAAAAATTCATCTTTAGCAGCTGCAATTGCTTACCCTGATTTGGTTTTAGTATTTGCTGGAACTGCAATGATGCAAACTGGTAGAGCTATTGAAATAGTTGGTATTACCATGGCAACTTATTTAACTATTAGTTTAGCTATTTCACTATTTATGAATTGGTACAACAAGCGTATAGCGATAAAAGAAAAATAAAAATGAATAATTTTGAAATATTAAAATCTATACATCATAAAAATAGAAACGTTTCTCTAATTTTAGGAATTTTATTTTTTTCTTTAGGTATATTAGATTTTTGTCTAAATAATTTTTATGGAAAAAATATAACTGGATTTCTACCTGGATTTATTAGCTTTTTTACACCTTTAATATTTGGAATGATAGGACTTCATTTAATAAGAATAGAGTTTTCTGGAATTAAAATATTAGATGAACTTAATAAAAATATTAATACTAACAATTTTAATGCTGCTCTAAGTATATCAATAATCATATTAATCATTTTTAGTATTGCTCCTTTACTTAATTGGTTCATTCTTGATGCAACATTTGTTGGTGAAAATAAAGAAGCTTGTACTGGAGGTGGTGCCTGTTGGGTTTATATTAAAACTTGGTTTAATAGATTTATGTATGGAATGTATCCTAATGCTGAACAATGGAGAGTTAATGCAACATTTATTATTGTTTTGGGATTAATGGGAGCAGGTTATTTTTTTCCATTACGATACAAAAAATACCTAACTTTTTATTATGTAATCTTATTACCGATAATATCATTTCTTTTAATTTACTATTTAATTTCAGGTGGAGAATTTGGTTTAGAATGGGTTGAAACAGGAGCCTGGGGAGGTTTGTCACTGACCTTTATTGTGTCATTCTTCTCACTAATTTTTTGTTTTCCGATAGGAATGATGTTGGCTTTAGGAAGAAGATCTGATTTAGCTGTTGTTAAATATTCATCACTTTCATTTATTGAATTTTGGAGAGGTGTACCGCTAATTACAGTATTGTTCATGTCTGCTGTTATGTTTCCAATGTTTTTACCGGATGGTACTTATGTTGATAAACTAATTAGAGTTATTGTTGCCATAACATTGTTTGAAGCAGCTTATACAGCTGAAGTTATAAGAGGTGGCTTACAAGCTTTACCAAGAGGTCAATATGATGCTGCAAAATCTTTAGGTATGGGTTACTGGAGGCTTCACCTTTTAGTTATTTTACCTCAAGCCCTTAAATTGGTAATACCAGGCATTGCTAATACTTTTCTTGCTTTAGTAAAGGATACACCTTTAATCTTTGTTGTAGGGCTATTAGAGTTAGTTGGAATGTTGAATTTAGCAAAAACTAATCCAAAATGGCTAGGTTTTTCTATGGAAGGATATGTGTTTGCTGGAATTATATTCTGGATTATTTGCTACAGTATGAGTAAATATAGTCAAAAATTAGAATTAAAATTTAAAACAGATAGATAAGTTATGTCAGACTCAATTATACAAATTAAAGATGTAAATAAATGGTTTGGTGATTTTCAAGTACTTAAAGATATTAACCTTGAAGTTAAATCAAAAGAAAAAATTGTAGTCTGTGGACCATCGGGATCTGGTAAATCTACGTTAATTAGATGCATTAATAGATTAGAAGAACATCAAAAAGGAAATATAATAGTTGATGGAACTGAAATTTCTGAAGACACTAAAAACATAGAACAAGTTAGAGCAGAAGTGGGAATGGTATTTCAACAATTCAATTTATTTCCACATTTGTCTATTTTAGACAATTGCACGTTAGCTCCTATCTGGGTGAAAAAAATGCCAAAAAGAGAAGCTGAAGAACTAGCTCTTAAACATCTAGAGAGAGTACAGATTTTAGATCAAGCACAAAAATTTCCAGGACAACTATCAGGTGGACAGCAACAAAGGGTGGCTATAGCTAGAGCTCTTTGTATGGAGCCTAAAATTATGCTTTTTGATGAGCCTACATCAGCGCTAGACCCTGAAATGATTAAAGAAGTATTGGATGTTATGGTTGATTTAGCGAAACAAGGCATGACAATGATAGTAGTTACTCATGAAATGGGCTTTGCTAAAGAAGTGGCTGATTGTATGATATTTATGGATGAGGGTAAAATTGTAGAAAAAGCTGATACTAAAGAATTTTTTGATAATCCTAAGAATGATAGAACAAAATTATTTTTAAGTCAGATCCTTTAGAGATCAAGTTTTTACTATCTATCAATAGTTTTTTTTTAATTTAACAGAATATAATCTCTTGACACAATGTTGGATTTTAACACTTATTTATCTAAATAAATAAATTTTTTTATTGCGGTACCCAATAAAAGTCTGTTGAATAAGATTTTAATAAAAACATTTTGAGGGGTCTTAATGGAAGATAATTTTAATAAACACTTAGGGAATAAGTTAAAGCTAAGAAGATTAGCTCTTGGACTTACACAAACAAAAGTAGCAAAAGCAATAAACGTTACATTTCAACAAATTCAAAAATATGAGAAAGGTACTAATGGCGTTAGTTCAATAAGATTATTGCAACTAGCAAATTATTTAAAAGTACCTGTTAATTATTTTTTTGAAGATTTTTCAGAATATTTAATAAATTTAGAAAAATCTCAAGAGGGACATATGAATATTAACTATAATTTTTTAACTAAGTTATATGCAGAATTAAATTCTGATCAGAAAATTAAGTTTACAAAATCATTACAGTTAAGTTCTAATATATCAAAAGTTGGTTAATCAACTTTCTTAAAGCATAATAATTAATCTTATTATTTTGTAAGATGAAGATTTCATTTTATTATTACTGATTATTGAAAGGTAAATTGGCTCCTCGGGCAGGACTCGAACCTGCGACCAATTGATTAACAGTCAACTGCTCTACCAACTGAGCTACCGAGGAATATTAAAAATCTCAACTTACTTTTTTTTCAAACTAAAACAAGATTTTTTTTGGAGGCATCG
>JADHQW010000084.1 GCA_016777705.1 Alphaproteobacteria bacterium
AAAATTTAGATGCAAACCAAAATCTTACTCCAATTTCTGCTAAATATAGTCCTCCATTATATGACCCTGAAGAATTACTAGGAATAATTCCTGCTGACAGCAAAACTGCATATGATGTTAAGGAAATTATAATGAGAATAGTTGATGGGTCTGAATTTGATGAGTTTAAAAAAGATTTTGGAACAACTTTAATAACTGGTTTTGCAAAAATAAAAGGACAATTATGTGGAATTATAGCCAATAATGGCGTCTTGTTTTCTGAAAGTGCTCTTAAAGGAACTCACTTTATTGAATTATGTAGCCAACGCAAGATACCTTTAATATTTTTGCAAAACATAACTGGATTTATGGTTGGAGAAAACGCTGAGCACGGTGGAATTGCTAAAAATGGGGCAAAACTAGTTAATGCTGTCGCTACAACTAAAGTTCCTAAAATAACAATTTTAATTGGTGGAAGCTTTGGAGCAGGTAACTATGGTATGTGTGGCAGGGCTTTTGGCCCAAGGTTTCTTTGGACTTGGCCATGCTCTAGAATTTCAGTCATGGGCGGAGAACAAGCTGCAAGCGTACTAGCAGAATTAAAGAAAAATAACATCCTTAAAAATAAAGGTAAATGGAATAATAAAACTGAAAATGAATTTAAAAAGCCTATTTTAGAGCAATTCAATAATCAGTCTCATCCTTTATATGCATCTGCGCGTTTATGGGATGACGGAATAATAGATCCTGTGAAAACACGTGATATATTATCAGCAAGTTTAAAAATTACCTTAAATAAAGAAATAGAAGATACAAAATTTGGTATCTTTAGAATGTAAGTATTTTAAATATGGCTTCTAAAAAAATAAAAAAATTATTAATTTCAAACCGTGGAGAAATAGCATGTAAAATTATCTTATGTGCCAAGAAACTAAAAATACCTACATTAGCCATTTACTCAGACGATGATATTAATAGTTTACACGTGCAATTAGCTGATGAAGCCGTTCCTGTGCCAGGTTCACTTGTATCTGAAACTTATATGAACAGCTCAGCCATTATAAAAATAGCAAAAAAATATAAAGCAAATGCAATTCATCCAGGTTACGGACTTTTATCAGAAAATGCTGATTTTGTTGAACTTGTTGAAAAAAATAAACTAATTTTTATTGGGCCTAAAAGTCAAATAGTTAAAAGTATGGGAGAAAAAGATAAAGCGAAATCTCTAATGGAAAAAGCAGGAATCCCTGTAGTTCCAGGTTATCATGGAAACAATCAAGAAGAAGATTTTCTCAAAAAAAGAGCAGATAAAATTGGGTATCCTTTACTTATCAAAGCTAGGGCTGGTGGTGGTGGGCGTGGGATGAGAGTGGCTCTAAGTAAAAAATCTTTTTCATCATCTTTTAAAGAGGCAACTAGTGAAGCAAAAACTAATTTTGATGATAAAAACTGTATTCTTGAAAAATATATTTCAAAAGCACGCCATATTGAAATTCAGATCTTTGCTGATAAATACGGAAATGTAATTCATTTATTTGATAGAGACTGCTCATTACAAAGGCGTCAGCAAAAAGTAATAGAAGAAGCACCTTCACCACAACTTAGTGATGAAATTAGAAGTTTTCTTGGCGCCCTATCTGTTAAGGCTGCTAAATTCATTAAATACGAAGGCGCAGGAACTATTGAATTTATTGCAGATGTAGAAAAAGGCCTTGATAAAAATAAAATATATTTTATGGAAATGAACACTAGGATTCAAGTTGAACATCCTGTTACAGAAGCAGTAACATCAACAAATCTGATATCCTGGCAACTAGAAATTGCTAATGGCTCTAAGTTACCTAAGTCACAAAATGATGTTAAATTAAATGGTTGGTCTATTGAAGCACGGTTATATGCTGAAAATGTAAATAATAATTTTTTACCACAAAGTGGTATTATTCATCACTTAAATTTTCCTTCACTTTCTAAACATAAAAACTGTACTTTAGAAACAGGAATTAAAGATGGAGACTATATTACGCCCTTTTATGACCCTATGATTGCAAAAATTATTTCACATGGAGACAATAGAGCAGACGCAATAGTAAAATTGAATAATTACCTAAGTGAACTTGAAATTGCAGGTATAACAACAAATTTAAATTTATTAAAAAAAATTTTAAACCATAAGGGCTTTAAGAAAGAAAATTTCACTACTAAATTTATCGAAGAAAATTTAAATGAACTTATTGATAATAATATTGATAATTATCTAAAAGCTTTAACCTCACTAACAGTTTTTAAAAATTTAAATGTTTTCCCAACTGATAACTGGTATATGTGGAAGCCTAACGAATACCCGTTAAATATATCTATAAAAGGAGTAGAAGAAAAATTTAACATAGCATGTTTAAATTTTGATAAATTTGAGATTAAATTTGGTAATTTTAAATATACCTGCACTTCTACAATTTTTAATAAAACTTCAATAGAAGCCAACATTAATGGAAAGTATCTTTCTATAAAGTATAATTTGTTTGTAGATAAATTTACTAACAATAAAATTTTTACCTTCTTCACAAAAAACAATACATATGAAGTTCTTTTTTCAAATATATTAATATCAGGGGATGATGAGGATAAAAATTTAGACGATGTTATAAACGCCCCAATGCACGGGATTATCAAATATAACAATCTTAAACCTAATATAAAAGTAAAAAAGGGTGATGTTCTTTTATCTCTAGAAGCGATGAAAATGGAATATTCACTAAAATCGCCTCGTGACGGCATCATTGAAAAAATTTTAATAAAAGACGGTCAACAAGTTACAGAAAAAATGAAACTTATAATTTTGAAAAAATGAAAACATAACTGAAGTATACTCGCAATGAATAATTTTATAAATATTTTTGAAATGAGCCCTCGAGATGGTCTTCAAAATGAGAAAACATTTATAACAACTCAAAACAAAATTAAATTTATTAATGATTTATCCATGTGTGGATTTCAAAAAATTGAAACTTCTAGTTTTGTAAGCCCTAAATGGGTACCTCAGCTTGCTGACGCACACGAAGTATTTACTAAAATTAATAAGGTAAAAGATGTAAAGTATACAGCATTAACTCCAAACGAGCGTGGCTTTGATAATGCCGTTAATGCAAAAGTTGATGAAGTTGCAATTTTTGCAGCAGCAACAGAAACTTTTAGTGAAAAAAATATTAACTGTAATATTGAGACAAGCCTAAAACGTTTTATACCTATTGCTAAAAAAGCTTTAAAAGAAAAAATACCCGTTAGAGGATATATTAGTTGCGTCTCTCATTGTCCATATGAAGGTCAGGTGAATCCTCAAAAAGTGGCTAAAATTGCTAAGCACCTAATTGAGATGGGATGTTATGAAGTTTCTCTTGGAGATACAACTGGTAAGGGCAGCACTGATGTTACATCAGGAGTGCTTGAGGAATGTCTAAAAGTTTTAACATCAGACAAATTAGCTGGTCACTTTCATGATACGTATCAAAATGCTTTAAATAATATCCAACTTTGTCTAGAAAAAGGAATTAAAACATTTGACGCCTCAGTTGGGGGTTTAGGAGGTTGTCCTTATTCACCAGGAGCCAAAGGTAATGTTGCAACAGAAAAAGTTAATAAACTTTTAATATCTTTAGGTTACAGAACTAATCTTAATTCTAAAAAAATAGATGAGTGCAGTGAAATGGCTTTAAAGCTCAAAATGGGTAAAAATTATGATTAATATCGAAAAAAAAACAGTAATACTTAATAAAAATATCAACGGTATTTCTGAAATAATATTAAACCAACCACAAAGACATAATGCTTTATCTCCATTAATGATAGAAGAACTAGAATTAATGTTTGATGATTTAACAAAAGATCAAAACACAAAAGTATTGATAATCTCATCTACAGGAAAATCATTTTGTGCAGGTGGTGATTTAGATTGGATGAAAGAACAAATTTTTTCAGATCGAAAAACTCGAATTAAAGAAGCTACAAAATTAGCAAATTTATTAAATAAAATGTTTGAGTTTCCTAAGCCTTTAATTGCAAAAGTGGAGGGAAATGCATTTGGAGGTGGTGTAGGGATTATTTCCGTTTGTGATATTGCTATTGCTTCAGAAAATGTGAAAATGGCTTTGACCGAAGTAAAGCTAGGACTAATCCCTGCTACGATTAGCCCTTACGTAATTTCGAAAGTTGGAGCAAATAATTCAGTGAACTTATTCATCAGCGCACAAATGTTTTCTCCTCAACAAGCCAAAAGGATGGGACTAATTAAAAGTGTAGTTAAGGAAGAAGATATAAATAGAGAAATCCAAAAAGAAGTTAATCCGTTTCTTGTTAATGCTCCACAAGCAGTTTCAGCCTCCAAAAAACTTGTAAGAGATCTTTCTACAAAGATTGACCAAAAAACTATCAAGTTTACAGTTGAAGCTCTTGCAGATGTATGGGAAAACCCAGAGGCTATTGAGGGAATAAACGCATTCTTTGAAAAAAGAAAACCTAATTGGTTAAAGGAGAAATAAATGCAAGATATTATAAAACAAGGTCAAAACAAAAATTTAACTAAATTAAATCTGAATTATGATGGAGTTAAAGACGGAGACGAACAAGCTGAAAATTACTTAAAAATTGTAAATGAGAAGATTGGTTTTATTCCTAATGTGCTTGCAGCATTTGCAAAATTTCCTAAACAATTTGAGGGCTTCACTAAATTATATAACGCTTTGATGTTAGGTGAATCAGGATTAACAAAGTTAGAAAGAGAAATGATTGCCGTTACAGTATCATCTGAAAATCATTGTTTTTATTGTTTGGTAGCTCATGGTGCTGCTGTTAGAGAATTGTCAAATGATCCTCAACTTGGCGAACGTTTAGCTGCAAACTTTAGGTCGGCAGAGCTTCCTAAAAAACAAGAAACTTTATTAAATTTTTCAAAAAAATTAACCAGAGACCCTTCTGAAATTACAGAAAATGATAGATCTGATCTTAGAAAAGCCGGTTACACAGATAGAGATATTTGGGACATAAGTGCTATAATTGGATTATTTAACATGACAAACAGACTAGCTTTGGCAACTGAAATGGAACCCAATGATAACTATCATAATTTAGCAAGATAATTTAAATGTCTTTTAACTATAACAAAACTCAATTATCAATCATTGATTCTGTTCAAAATATTATGAAAAATTTTGACGATGATTACTGGCTTGAATGTGATCAAAAAAGTATATTCCCTCATAAGTTTTATGACGAAATAGCTGATGGTGGATGGCTGGGTATTTGCATGCCAAAAGAATTTGGTGGCTCTGCACTGGGTATTACCGAAGCTTCAATTTTTATGCAAAAAGTATCTGAGACTGGAGGAGGAATGGCTGCTGCTTCTTCTATTCATATTAATATATTTGGACCACACCCTATAGTTGTCCACGGGAATAACGATCAAAAAAATAAATGGCTACCGTCATTAATAAATGGAAAAGAAAAAACATGTTTTGGCGTTACTGAACCTGATGCAGGCCTTGACACTGGCAAATTAAAAACATTCGCAAAGAAAATTAATAATGGATACCTTATTAATGGTCAAAAAATCTGGACGTCGACAGCTCAAATTGCTGATAAGATACTACTATTAGCCCGCACAACTCCAATTGAAGAATGCAAAAAAAATACAGACGGGCTTACTTTATTTTATACAAAATTAGATAGAAAAAAAATTGAAGTTAAAGAAATTCCAAAGATGGGAAGGTCCGCTGTAGATAGCAACCAAATATTTATTGATAACCTAGAAGTTGAAGAGTTTGATAAAATTGGTGAAGAAGGCAAAGGCTTTAAATATATATTAGATAGTTTAAACCCAGAAAGAATTCTGATTGCCGCAGAAGCATTAGGAATAGGAAAAAATGCCCTTTCCAGAGCTATAAAATATGCGGGCGACAGAGTAGTATTTGGAAGACCGATTGGACAAAATCAGAGTATCCAACACCCGTTAGCAGAAAATTGGATAGAGCTAGAAGCTGCAGAATTATTAATTGCTAAAGCAGCTAATCAATATGATAATGGACAAAATGCAGGTGGTATGGCAAATGCTGCAAAATTTTTTGCTGCTGAAGCGGGTTTCAAAGCCGCAACTCAAGCAATTATAACTCTTGGCGGAATGGGATATGCTAAAGAATATCATGTAGAAAGATTGATGAGAGAATCTTTAATACCTAAATTAGCTCCTGTAAGCGCTCAAATGATTTTAAATTATATTTCAGAACGTGTACTAGGATTACCTAAATCATATTAATTTTAAAAGTGAGAAAATGATAAATCAAAATAATATAATAACACATGCTTTAGATGGCATAAAAGTTTTAGATCTTACAAGAGTTCTTGGAGGGCCTTACTGCACACAAATTCTTGCCGATCATGGAGCTGAGGTTATTAAAGTTGAATCTAAACTTGGGGATGAAGTTAGAGGTTGGGGACCTCCTTTCATTAATGAAATGGCTTCTTATTTCATTAATGTAAACAGAAATAAAAAATCTATTGCAATTGATTTAACTAAACAAAGCGGTAAGAATTTAATTTTAGAGCTTCTTAAGTCTTCGGATATAGTTATTGAAAACTTTAAAACTGGAACCATGGAAAAATGGAAATTAGGATATGAAGACGTATTAAAGAAAAAGTTTCCAAAATTAATTCACTGTCGAATATCTGGGTTTGGAGCAACTGGTCCTCTTGGAGGGGCACCAGGGTATGACGCTATTGTTCAAGCAATGACTGGTATGATGTCTATAAATGGACATGCAGATGGGGGTGATGTAAGAGTTGGTGCTCCAGTGGTTGATATGGGGACAGGATTATATGCAACAATAGGTATTTTAATGGCTATTCAAGAAAGAAATAAATCTGGACTAGGTCAATTTTTAGATATGTCTCTATACGATTCAGCTTTAGCTCTGATGCATCCTCATACGGGAAATTACTTTTTATCAAGCAAACCTGGAAAAGCTACTGGAAATGCACATCCGAATATTGCTCCTTACGATAAATTTAAGACAGCAACAAATGAAATTTTCATGGGCATTGGAAATGATGCTGGATTTGCCAGATTATGTAAAGCACTGAATTTAGATCATCTTATTACTGATGAACGATTTCTTTCAAATGGAGACAGAGTTGAAAATCGGGTGGCTTTAACTAAATATTTAGAAGATGCGCTAAGTGATGTAGATGGGGTTGAATTTTCTGAAAAATTGTTGGCTGCAGGTATTCCAGCAGGGCCGGTTAGAAATATTGAAGAAGCTATTAAACATCCTCAAACACAAGAAAGAGAAATGACTATTAGTAAAGATGATTATAAAGGCGTTTCTTCACCTATTAAATTTAGTAGATCTCAATCAGTTGGCGTTAAACATAAACCTCCTTTTATAGGCCAACACACTAAAGAAATTTTGATGGAAGCTGGATATAGTGAAGATGCTATAAACGAACTCTTATCTGAAGAGATAGTTTTTCAAAATTAGTTCTAAGACTATTTATAAAGTAATTTAAAATAATGTTGTCTTAAAAAAAGAATTTGTTTTGATATTTGATCTTTATCAATTTTATCTCCACAAAATAGTAAAAATGAATCTAGGGCTTGAAAGATAAAAAGGTCTATTCCAGAGATTATCTTTGCACCTACTTTTTCACCTTTTATTAGCAAATCTGTTTTTGCAGGCGTATAGACTACATCAAATATCCAGTGATGATTGCTTGGTAATAATTCACCTAAAGGACAACCTGGAAAATCGAAGTGACCAACAGGTGTACAGTTAACTATACCTTGAACTTCAAATAATGTTTTTTCAAGTTTATTACTATTAATTAGAGTGCAATTTATTTTTAAAAACTCTAAGTCTTTTATCAAATTTTGACCCCTTAATTGGTCTTTTTCATATAAATAAATATGTTCAACATCTATTGATCCTAAGGCAAATGTGATAGCTCTTCCAACACCCCCTCCACCTAATACCAATATTTTTTTAGGTTTGTTTTTATTAAAATGAAATTCGTAACTTCTTAAAAAACCTGTATAATCTGTGTTTTCAGCAAAAATATTTTCTTTAAAAAGAAGTGTGTTTGATGACTTTACAGTTGATGAGCTGAAATTAATTATATCAGCATATTTCATAACTTCTTCTTTAAATGGAAAAGTAATATTTACTCCTGAAAAATTCATTTTTATTAATATACGTACTTGATCCAATAAATTAATTTTATTATTTTCATTTAAATCATAGATCTCATAACTAAGAGGAATATTAAATAAATTTCCGAGTCGTTTATGTATATCAGGCGCCTGAGATGATTGAATATTTTTTCCAATTAGCCCAAGTTTTATCATCTACATGTTCTTGTTTATAAGTCGTACGACAACCGTTCCAAACCATCTTTCTAGGTTCATCCTAACAGGGAAAAGTAAACCAGAAGATGTTTTTCCAAAATATATTTTGAAATCACTAAATTTATCTTGTTTTGGTTTCCATTTACTTTTTAACCTGTGCCCGCCTATTGGGATCATTTTGACACCACATATTGTTACATTACCAGAGAATGATTTTGGCCTATCGTTTATTAAATTTTCTTTGCCTAAA
>JADHQW010000085.1 GCA_016777705.1 Alphaproteobacteria bacterium
GACGGTGTGATAATAGGTACAACTGAAAACTTTGGATATATGTCAGGATTAACAAAAGATTTTTTTGATAGGACATACGAAGGTCTTCAAAATAAAATGGCTGGTCTACCTATATTTTATTACATTAGAGCAGGATTAGATGGAAATGGATGCAAAGTTGGAATAGACAAAATTTTGACTGGATTGAAATGGAGACAAGTTTTGCCGCCATTAATTCTCAAAGGTAAATGGGATAACAATTTTATTATAAGACTTGAAGAAAAATCTCTTACATTTGTTAACGGCATAGAAATGGGAATTTATTAGTCTTCATTGGGAAATTTAGGTATATTTCTCAAGCTGTTTAGTAATGATTTTTGGAAATTTAACAACGCTTGACTAGTTTCTGATTCAGAATTCTCTAATCCGTCTAAAAAACTATTTACATCTTTTTCTAAGATACCAATTGTGTTTTCTTTTGTATAACCTTCTTTTGCCCAATCAATATTTTTAATGTTCTCACTAAACCACGTTTTTCCTGAAGAGCAATTTAATATTTCTAATAATTGCTCACTTGAAATGTTTAAATATTTAGCTTCAGATAAAACATGTCTTACAGCAACTACTGAGCATGAGGCCACAAAATTATTAAGCACTTTAACCGACATTCCTGAACCAAATTTGCCTATATGATGAATTTTTTCACCTAAAATATTGAGAATTGGTAATATATTTTCGTATTGATTTTTTTCTGCGCCGACCATAAAGGTCAATGTTGCGTCTTTTGCTTTCATTGGAGCACCAGACATTGGTGCTTCAATCATAGTAATATTTTCTGGAGCATTCTGGAAGAAATTATTCAAGAAGGCTGGAGATAAAGTTGAAGATATAATAAGTGTTTTCGGAGAGTTTAACTGAAAAAGGCCATTCTTCCCCTCACATAATTCTTTAGTCTGATTAATGTCTCTTACAACACTAAAAATTACATCTACTTTTTGAAAAAAATCTTTTTTTGAAGATATAAAATTTTTTTTTAAACTCGAAAAACTTTCTTTAAAGATAATATCGTAGCCAAATGCATTGATATTATTTTTTAAAAGAACTTCTAACATTGGAAGTCCCATAGTTCCACAACCAGCAATGCCAATAGTTGAATTTAGAATTTTACTCATACCTTAACCTCACACATAAGACTTTGATTACTTGTTTTAGAGTATTTTTTTGAATATATTAAATTAATTTTTTAAAAGGAAAATTTAGTGAATGATATTGATATTAATATTGATGAATTAAAATCATGGATTGGAAATAACGAGATTGTCTTTGATGAAGTTTCTGAAAATCTTGAAAAAAGATTTAGAGCAACTTTAGATATTGATCCAGGTGAACCTCAAGTAGGTGAAATAGCCTCGTCAGGCATCCATTGGGCCTTAGCACCTGCAGTAGTCAAATCCTCTCTTCTAGGTAAAGATTCTCATCCCCAAAAGGGAGGTTTTCTTCCCCCAGTAGCACTTCCAAGAAGAATGTGGGCTGGATGTCAAACTACGTTTTTAGATACTTTAAAGATTGGAGATCAAGTTAAAAAAAGATCCTCAGTAATTGATGTTAATTTAAAAAATGGAAAATCTGGTTTACTTTGCTTTGTTAAGGCAAAGTATGAATTTTATGTAGATAAAAAATTAGTTATCGAAGAATTACATGATATTGTCTACAGAGACTTTTACAATAACCAAGCTACTAAAGTTATTAAAAATGATTTACCTCTATCAAATCCCGATTTTGAAGAAGTAATATTTGCTCATCCTACAATGTTATTTAGATATTCAGCTATAACTTTTAATGGTCATAGAATACATTATGATTATCCATATTCAACTCAAGTAGAAGGATATCAAGATCTAGTTTTTCATGGCCCTTTGCAAGCAACTTTAATGCTAAGAGCGTCTGAGAAATTCAAAAATACCAGAGCGAAAAGTTTTTCTCATAAAGGCATTGCCCCTGTTTTTGCTAATGAGAACTTACATATAAGCGTAGAACAATTAGAAAATGGAAATGTTAATTGCTTTACTAGTACTTCCGCCGCAGGTATGACAATGAAGGCTGAAGCTGTATTTTAAGTTTTTCAAGTCTAAAATTTCATATATGTTTAATATGATATTTAAATTATGGAGAATTAATGTCTAAATTTGATTATGATCTTATTGTTATAGGAGCTGGTTCAGGTGGCACTAGAACTGCTCGTATATCTGCATCTTATGGAGCCAAAACGTTAGTTGTTGAAGCTGATAGAGCTGGTGGCACATGCGTTTTGAGAGGTTGTGTTCCTAAAAAACTTCTTGTTTATGCATCACAATTTTCTGAACAAGTTTCTGATGCAGAAGGTTTTTGTTGGCAAGTGAAAGATTATGAAAGTAATTGGGGCGAGCTTATTAAAAAGAAGAATAAAGAGTTAGATAGATTGCATGAAATTTATGTGAATTTGATAAAAAACTCGGGCTGTGATTTAATTTCCGGGTGGGGTAAGATAATAAGCCCAAACCTTATTTCAATAACAAAAGATAATAATGAAGTTATTCAAGTTTCATCTAGAAAAATCATGATTGCTGTTGGTGGTGAAGCATCTTTCCCGAATTTTTCAGGTAACAAACACATGATTGATTCAGATAAAGCTCTTGATTTAAAGGAATTACCAAATTCAATTGTGATTTATGGTTCAGGATATATAGCCGTTGAATTTGCTGGTATATTCAATGGATTTGGAGTTGATACTCATTTAGTTTTTAGAGCTGATAAAGTGTTAAGAGGCTTTGACAATGAAATTAGGGAGCATTTAATGACCTCCATGGCACAAAAAGGGATTACACTTCATAAAGAAGTTACAATATCTGAAATAGAAAAAGTAAATCTAAATTATAGTGTTAAGCTCTCGAATGGGAAAAATTTGAACGTCGATGAGGTAATGGGTGCCACTGGAAGAATACCAAAAGTTTCAAAATTAGGCCTTAGCGATATTGGAGTAGATATTGGAAGTCGTGGGGAAGTGTTAGTTAATAAATTTAATCAAACCAATATAAAATCAATTTATGCTATAGGTGATGTTACTGATAAAGTGACATTAACACCAGTTGCAATTGCAGAAGGTCATGCATTTGCAGACAGAGAATATGGAGAAAGTGAGAGATTTATTTCTTATGATAACATTCCTAGTGCTGTTTTTAGCCAACCATCTATTTCTGTCGTAGGGTTAACTTTTGAACAAGCTATTAATAATGGCGTAAAAGCTAAAGAATATAAAAGTGAATTTAGAGCTTTGAAAAATACAGTTTCAGGAAATGTCGAAAGAACTTTAATGAAACTAATAGTTGATGAGCGTTCTCAAAAAGTAATTGGAGCTCACATGATAGGTCCAGACTCTGCTGAAATAATTCAAGGTATAGCGATTGCTATTAAAGCGGGTGCTTTAAAATCAGATTTTGATAGTACAATAGGAATTCATCCTTCGGCAGCAGAAGAATTTGTAACAATGAGATCATAATTAACGATTAAATTGAATATTTGAAGATTTATAAGAATTCTGTTAATTCATTTAATTAAAGTATATTATTAAATATATTTAAATTAATAATTTGGTTTTAAAAGGATAATTAATGATTGACTGGCAAATAGATTCATGGAGAAAACTTCCTATAAAACAGGTTCCTGAATATAATGATCAAAATCAAATCACACAAGTTGAAAAAGAGCTTTCTATCAGGCCACCTTTAGTTTTTGCTGAAGAAGTAAGGAGACTGCGTAGAAGAATGGCAGATGTAGCCGAGGGTAAAGCCTTTTTATTACAAGGTGGTGATTGTGCTGAATCTTTTGCTGAACATAATGCCAACAATATAAGGGATAGCTTCAAGGTTCTTTTACAAATGGCTGTTGTTTTAACTTTTGGATCTGCTTTGCCAGTAATTAAAATAGGAAGGTTGGCAGGACAATATTCAAAGCCAAGATCTTCACCTTTGGAAGTTATTGATAATGTGTCTTTGCCTAGTTATAGAGGGGATATGGTAAATGATATGGCTTTCAATGACCAATCACGAGAACCCGATCCTGAACGCTTACTTAAAGTATATGATAAATCTGCATCTACTTTGAATCTACTAAGAGCGTTTGCAAGTGGAGGTATGGCAGATTTAACTAAGTTGCATGAATGGAATTTAGAATTTGTAAGAGGTACAAAAGAGGCTGAAAAATATAAAGAACTTGCAGATAAAATCACATTCTCAATGGAGTTTATGAATGCATGTGGAATGACACCAGAAAATACTGCTCAACTAAGAGAGACAGAGTTTTATACTTCTCATGAGGGTTTACTTCTTAATTACGAAGAGGCTCTTACTAGAAAAGATACTATTACCGAAGAAAAAGGTTGGTTTTCAACATCGGCACACATGTTATGGATTGGTGACAGAACCAGAAATATAGACGAAGCTCATGTTGAGTACATGAGAGGAATAGCTAATCCAATTGGTCTAAAATGTGGACCTTCTACTGATCCAGATGATTTGTTAAGACTAATTGAGAAGCTTAATCCTTTAAATCAACCTGGAAGACTTACATTAATTGCTAGAATGGGTTCATCTGAAGTATATAGCAAATTGAAACCTTTAATTTCAGCAGTGAAAAAATCTGGATTAATTGTAGGTTGGTGTTGTGATCCAATGCACGGAAATACTGTAAAAGCTTCCAGTGGTTTTAAGACAAGAAAAATGAATGACATCATGACAGAAGTTAAAGGCTTTTTTGATGTTCATAAAGAAATGGATACAATCCCTGGTGGGGTTCATTTTGAAATGACTGGTCAAAACGTAACAGAATGCGTTGGTGGAGTTTATGAAGTAACTGAAACAAATTTAGCTGACAGGTATCATACACATTGTGATCCAAGATTAAATGCTACTCAATCATTAGAGTTAGCATTTTTATTGGCAGATTTGCTATCAGACAATCGAAATATTTCAAGAAAACAAGTATCTACTGCTTGTTAAAAGGTTGATTTAGTGTCTAATAATAAAAACAAATCTAATATTAAAATGTTAAAAAATGACAGTTGGCCTATGGGATTAAGGCCCAATCCTAGCCAATTGCCGTCTGTGACAGATACATATTTTTTAAAAACTAAGGATATTGTTTCATCTTATGGTGATACAGAAGTTACTTACGCTATATTTATGAGAAGACCTGTGATTTCAGCTTTAAATCTAGCGATTGATTGGCTTGAAGCGATAGTTAAAGAAAGAAAAAGTAATGTAAATATTAAACGCTGTTTTAAAGAAGGAAGTGATGTAGGTGCTGGAGAACCAATGATTTATATATCGGGTTCTATGTTATTATTAGTAGATTTAGAAACAGCTATTCTTCAAAAAATTGGCGCAACTTGTGTTGCTGCATACAATGCTCGCTCAATGGTAGAAAGTCTTCGTAAAACATCTTTCCTAGCTATGGATGCCAGGCATTGTGCAGGTGCAGATATGGCTGATTTAATGGCCTATGGTGCTTATGTTGGTTCACAAAGAGTTAAATCTGAAGGAGAAGCAATAGGGTTTATTGGATGTGCAACTGATAAAACTGCCCATTTATTTGAAAATAAAAAAGGTTTAGGTACTATGCCTCATGCCTTAGTTGGTTATGCTGGTTCAACTTTAAAAGCAGCTGAAATGTTTCATGCTACATGGCCAGACCAACCTTTGACTGTTCTAATAGATTATTTTGGTAAAGAGATAACAGATGGATTAATGGTTTCTAGAGCATTTAAAGACTTAGTAGATAAGAAAAGTTTGTCGCTTAGAATAGACACTCATGGCGGACGTCATATTGAAGGTTTGGATATTGCAGGTTCTTATGCTGTATTAGAAAGAAATGCCCCGGAGTCAATTAGGGGATTTAGAACTGATCAAGAACTAAAATATTTAATTGGGACGGGAGTTTCAGCAGCAGCTATTTGGCATTTGCGTGAAATGTTGGATAATGCTGGTTTTGAAAAAGTTAAAATCATAGCATCTAGTGGATTTGGTCCAGAAAAATGTAAAGTTTTCTCATTAGCTAATGTACCTGTAGATGTGATTGGAACTGGATCTTACTTGCCAAGCAGATGGTCAGAAACATATGCGACTGCAGATATTATTTCTTATGGTGGTAAATCACAGGTGAAGGTTGGAAGAGAATTTTTGCTTAGACGATAAAATCTAATTATCAGGTTAATTAATGAAGAATAATCTTAAAATAGCTCTGGCTCAATTAAATCCTATTGTAGGTGATGTTAAAGGCAACATTATTAAATTAATTGATATTAGAAACAATCTTAAGGATGAAGTAGATATTATTGTGGCGCCAGAGTTGTATGTTACTGGTTACCCAATAGATGATTTGGTTTTAAGAAATGATTTTTTAGAGCTTGTAGAAAATGAAATTAATATTTTAGCTAAAATCACCAATGACGGTAAGGCTGCTATTGTATTAGGTGCGCCCAGAAAAGAAAAAAACTCGATTAGAAATTCAGTTTTTGTTTTAGATGATGGAAAAATTACATCTTTCAGAGATAAACACAATCTTCCTAATTCTGGTGTTTTTGACGAACAAAGAATTTTTTCTCCTGGAGCTTTATCTGGACCAGTTAAAATTAGGAATGTTTTAATTGGGTTACCAATTTGTGAAGATATCTGGACTGAAAATGTAATTGAATGTTTATGTGAAACTGGAGCGGAGATAATCTTATCAATTAATGCGTCTCCTTATTCTCTTAAAAAACACGATCAAAGAATGTCAGTTGCTGTCTCGAGAGTGATAGAATCTAAAATTCCTCTGATATACCTGAATCGAGTTGGCGGTCAAGATGAATTAGTATTTGATGGTGCTTCTTTTTGTTTAAGTCATGAAGGTGAATTAAGTGTTCAACTTAAAGATTTTCAAGAAGAGATTTTAGAAATTGATTTAACTAAATTGAATAATAATTGGATTTGTAAGGGGAGAATTAATTCTATATCTTCTAATCTAGAAGCTTTATACAAATCTCTAGTAGTTAGTGTCAGAGATTATGTTAGAAACAACGGTTTTCCTGGTGTTGTTTTAGGTATGTCAGGTGGAATAGATTCAGCATTAGTAGCTGCAATAGCAACAGATGCTCTAGGACCTAAACGAGTAAGAGCAGTAATGATGCCAAGTCCTTATACTAGTCAAGAAAGTCTTGAAGATGCAAAATTAGCATCATCCAACCTTGGTGTTGATTATTCTTACTTGGATATTAAAAATGGTATGGACGTGATTGATAATATTTTATTAGGTTTTGAAGGTGATAAAGTAGAACCTGGAATAACTGAAGAAAATATTCAATCTAGGCTAAGGGGGCTACTCTTAATGGCTATTTCAAATAAATATGGATCTATGGTTTTGGCTACTGGTAATAAATCAGAGTATGCTGTTGGTTATGCTACTTTATATGGAGACATGTGTGGAGGTTTTGCTGTAATCAAAGATGTTTGGAAGACTGATGTTTTTCGACTTTGTGAATGGAGAAATTCAAATAAACCATCCGAATTTTTAGGACCTAACGGTACTGTAATTCCAGAAAGAATAATTTCTAAACCACCTAGTGCAGAGCTCAGAGAAGATCAAAAAGATACGGACAGTTTACCTGAATATGACATACTAGATACTATTTTAAGAAAATTAGTAGAAGATAATTTATCACTAGAAAAGATAGTTAAAGAAGGCTTTGACGTTAAAGATGTAAAAAAAATAACTATGCTTTTATCAAAATCAGAATATAAAAGATTTCAATCAGCACCAGGTCCAAAGGTAACAGAAAAAGCTTTTGGACGAGACAGAAGATATCCACTAACTAGTGGTTTTAGAAATTGGAATTAAATTAATTCATTCTGAATTAACGTTGTATTTATTTTAAATATTAGGAATTAGTAATGATTAAAGTTCGTTTTGCACCAAGTCCAACTGGATATTTACATATCGGAAACTTTAGGACTGCTTTGGTAAACTTTCTTTTTGCTCGAAACGTAAATGGTCACTTTATGCTTAGAATAGATGACACTGATGAAGAAAGATCATCATTAGAGTATGAAGAAGCTATTAAAGAAGATTTAAGTTGGATGAGCATGAATTGGGATAGTTTAGAAAGGCAATCATCTAGGCTATCAAATTATGATGATGCTTTAGAAACTTTACTTGATAAAAAAAGAGCGTATCCTTGTTTTGAAACTGCTGAAGAATTATCCTTAAAAAGAAAAGGACAATTGTCGTCAGGAAAGCCACCTGTTTATGATAGATCAGCATTGAAATTATCAGATTCAGATATAGCTGATTTGAAATCAAAAGGAAAAAAAGCTCATTATAGATTTTTATTAAATCATACCGATGTTAATTGGGATGATCTAGTAAAAGGTCCAAGTAAATATAATATGTCAAATCTATCAGATCCAGTCATTTTAAGAGAAGATGGAAGAGTGATTTATACATTAGCTTCTGTGGTTGATGATATTGATTTTAAGGTAACAGATATATTAAGAGGTGAAGATCATATGACTAACTCAGC
>JADHQW010000086.1 GCA_016777705.1 Alphaproteobacteria bacterium
CTGAATTCACATCTTTTCCTAAGCTAATTACTTTAACTTTTTCTTTTTTATCTTTGGCTTTGTAAGCAGAAAGTAATGTTTGTAATTGAGACAATTTATTTCTTAACTTCAAAGAAGCAGAAATTAAGATTTTTATTTCCTCCTGGCTTGCTCTGATTTTGTTTTGTTTATCAATTATTTGACTGTCCTTGACTTTATTATCCTTTGTAAGTTGCACAAGAGTATTCTTATCATCTAAAGAATCTTGATTTTTCTGATTAATAATATCTTTTAATTTACCAATTTCAATTTGGGTCATTGATATTATATTATCCTTACCTGCAATTTCTTTTATGTATTGTGATGCTATTATTTTTTTTTCATCTAAGTCAGTTTTCAGATTAATTATTTTAGATTCCAGTATAGATAATTGTGAAGTCAATTCAGTAGTAGACTCTCTTTCAATCGAGAGCAATTCACTCAATTCTGTAAGGTTGTTCTTCAATTCAACTAAAGCTTCATCTTGACCACTCATTTTTTGTGAGAGGAAAAATTGGGATAAAACAAAAATCATTAAAACAAATATGATTACCATCAACAGACTAGAAAGAGCATCCACAAATCCAGGCCAGGTATAATCTAGGTTTCTTCGTCTTGTTTTGTTAAGTATCATTAGTGGTCTCTTTATATATTTTAATACTTATCTATTATTATTTCACTTTTTTATTTTCTAATAATTGTTTTGAAATAGCTCTTAGTTCTAAAGTCAAGTTTGACTGTAATTCTGATAACTTATCTGTATTTTGATCTCCTAAATTTTTTAAAATTGAAGAAATTTTTATTAAATGATCTTTAACATTTTTGTCGTCATCAAGTTTTTCAACGAGCCTATTTAGAACAATTGTTAATTCGCTAATATTCTCTGTGATTCTAATTTTTTCATTTTCATTTTGGTTAGCTCTTTTTGCAACATATGCAAGGTTTTCAATAGCAGATTCGCTTAAACCATTATTTCCTGGTTCAGTTGTAGTAAAAATAGCCATTTGTGATAACCAATCTTCTAATTCGTTAAAAAATCGGTTGCTAGCTTGTCCTACCTGAAGGTCTAAAAAGCCTAGTATTAGAGATCCAGCTAATCCAAATAAAGATGAGGAAAAAGCAGTAGACATGCCATCGAGTGGAGCACTTAAACCTTTTTGAATATCCATAAATAAAGCATTACCATCTTTTGATAAGTTGTTGATATTAAAATCTATAGTATTAATAACTCCCGATACAGAAGAGATAGTTTGCAAAAGTCCCCAAAAAGTCCCTAATAATCCAAGAAAAACTAACAGGCCAATCATATATCTTAAAATTTCTCTACTTTCGTCCAGTCTTGATGAAACGCCATCTAAAATGGTACCTAAGGAGTTAGTAGATAAAGATGGATTGTCAGTTCTAGTTTCAGATAATACTGCTGCAACTGGTGCTAGGAGTATTGGTTTTATTTTCAACACAATATTAGCGGGCATTAAGCTATCTTTTCTTTTTATAAACTTAAGCCACTTTGATTCTCTACTTAACCTGAATGTTTGACGAAATGAAAAAATTATTCCTAATATTAATGTACTTATAATTACTCCGTTAAGGGCAGTATTTCCTTCAAATGCCTGCTTTAGAGGTTCAAAAAGAAAAAATATTAGGATAGCTACAACTATAAGTAAGAATAACATTCTAAAAGCATATTTATTTGGATTTGTCATACAATAACCCCCTGTTACATTTTACTTTTAAACATTAAAACATGACTTTTTAATGACACCAAATTTTAATTTTCATATAAGCATCATTTTTTTAAGTTATTGATTTTCTTTAATAACTCTTTGTGTATCACAGGGTTAGCACCGATATGAAAGTCGTTCGGTGCCCTGTAAGCATTGATATACTTTAGATTAGAAATGTATCCGCCTGCCTCTTTGATTAGAAGTTCTCCACATGCAATTTGGTTTTTATTTAAGTTGGTTGTGAAAAGGCAATCAATTTTTCCTGACGCAAGCCAAGCATAATTTAGAGCTGAAGAGCCAAATTCTCGAGTAACTGATGAGTTTTGTAATGCTAATTCTTTGATTATTTTAAGGTCATTTATAGCAGATGGATTATTATCTAAGTTTTGGTCATTATAAGTAGAAAAGATACAATTATTAATAGACTTTCTATTAGATACTCTTATCCTCCGGTCATTTTGAAATGAACCCTTTCCTTTTTCTGCAAAATATATTTCATCTCTAAGAGGGTCTAAAATAACAGTACATATAATTTCATTATTATATTCAACTGCAATAGATATAGAAAAGTAGGGGAAGGCGTGGGAAAAGTTTGTTTTGCCATTCAAAGTATCAATTATCCAGTAGTATTTATTTTCTGAAGTTTCTTTCTCTGTTTTAGCTTTAAATTGCCAGTCTGGACGCGCTTTAGTTAAATCTTCTATTAAGCTACTTTCAATTTTATTTTCTGTGTTGGTAACAAAACGAGGAATTGAGCTTGGAGAAACTTGTAAATTTTCTATCTCACCAAAATCTCTGAGCATATTACGTGTTACTTTATTTAAAGATTGAAAAATTACATTTAAAAGTGGTGATTTATTACCCATCTTCACTCCAGAATTAATAACGAAATTTATAGAATTATTTTATGTCTTAGCTTTTTCTATATAAGAACTATCAGAAGGTCTAACCACTATTTTTGAACCAACCTCAATGTGTCCAGGGACCATAACTTTCACGTTATTGTTTAAAATAGCTGGCTTAAAGGAAGAAGAAGCAGTCTGCCCTTTAATAACAGCTTCAGTTTCTATTACTTCTAAAACACAACTATCAGGCATATTAACTGAAACAGGTTCCTCATTATAAATATTTATCATGACCGTCATGCCATCCTGTAAAAAAAATGATTGTTCACCAATCATATTTTCATCAATATTTATTTGATCAAAAGTATTGTTATTCATGAAAACAAGGTTATTTTCGTCTTTATATAAAAAAACATGAGGGACTTCTTCTAATATTACTCTTTCAATATTTTCAGATGACCTAAAACGTTCATTTAGTTTAGTTCCATCTTTTAAATTTCTAAGTTCTATTTGAGCAAAGGCGCCACCTTTCCCAGGTTTAACATGGCTAGTCTTTACTGCTACCCATAACCCATTTTTGTGTTCAATTACATTTCCCGGTTTAATAGTATTTCCGTTAACCTTCAAATTATCTACCTCTATAAATATCAGTGACTTCGCTTAGCAAACTCAAAGCTTCGTTATATGGTCGTTGAAATGAATTTCTACCAATTATAGATCCAGTTGCACCACCTTCATATAACCCTCTTATTTCTTTTAGAAAAGAGGCCTTATCTTTTGAGTTTCCTCCTGAGAAAACTACTAGCCTTCTTCCTTTAAAACAAGATTGCACCACATGTTTAATTCTATTACTAAGAGTACTTATTTCTATCTTCTCAGAAAGATAGACTTTTTTAGCTTCCTCAAGTTCAATGTGAGCTGTTGGGGGTTTTACCTTTATAATATGCGCTCCAACTAAAGCGGCCATGTGAGCTGCATATGCAACAATATCAATTGCAGTCTCACCTTCTTTACTTATATCTCCACCTCTGGGGTAGCTCCAAACTACAACTGCAAGCCCAGCATTTTTTGCTTCTAACGCCATGTCCTGAATATCTGAAATCATGTCCAATGCTGCATCAGATCCTGGATAGATAGTAAAGCCAATAGCAGAACAACCTAACCTGACAGCCTCGTTAACCGAGCCAGTTATTGCTTGTGATGGAGAATATTTCTCTCTGGATAGAGAGTTTGAACTATTTACCTTCATTATAAGTGGAATTTGGCCTGCAAATGTATCTGCGCCAGCTTCTAACATTCCCAAGGGAGCAGCAAAAGCAGATAATCCAGCATTGATTGCTAACTTAAAATGATAGTGAGGATCATAACCCCCCTCATTCTTTGCAAAAGAACGAGCTGGTCCATGTTCAAACCCTTGGTCAACTGGAAGAATTATTAATTTACCAGTACCTGCAAGTTTTCCGGACATAAGAATTCTTGCTAAATTTGATTTAACCCCAGGATTGTCGCTTTCATAATTACTTAGAATGGATTTAATGTTTTTAGTAAACTTCATGCTTATAAAACCTATTTGATATTTCAAAGTTAATTATTGTCATAATCATATCTATAAATTAAAAATTTATAAATACTAAAATTATATATATATATATTAATATTGAAGTGTAAGACAATTTATTTATTATTAGATTAACTTAATTTTAAAGAGATGTTAGATCATGAATGATCGAGACGAACTGTTTTTAGATTTTAAAGGTATAAAAAGCGTTCAAAATGCATTTGAAGATAGTATGAAGCGTTTAGAGAAAAGTATTGCTGAAAGCGTAACTAATAAACAAAAATTGGAAACTATTAAAGATGACATGCTTAATGCTAATAAAAAATTTAATGAGGCTAAAGAATGTTTGGAAAACTTAAAATTAAAATTAAGAAGTTCCAAATAGTAATCTGAACTTGTTTAACTAGAGTATTACATGTCAAATAAAGTAACAATTAAAGTTAATATTAATAATACCATTTATCCAGTTACATGTGAAATTGGTGAAGAAGACAAACTTATTAAAGCTTCAAATGAAGTTAACAAAGCAATTGAAGAACTTTCTAGTATATCAAGTGGAATAAGTGAAACTAGATTATTAGCAATGACTTCATTAGTTTTAGCAGATAAATTAAATGAAAAGGTTGATGTTATAAGTAATGAAGTACCAAGCTCAGATGATAAAGATTTACCACATATACGTGAACTTCTGGATTGGCTAGCAAAATCCACTGAAAGAATGAATAAGGTTGCAAAGTTATTAGAAAGCAAATAAATTATAAGATCGAAAGCTGAGCTTTTTGTTAGGAACTTTAATCCTTGGGGCCATAAGTATTCTAAGGGAGCCGTCACTGTTTTAGCCGAGGTTAAAGTAAATGGTGCCCACCTGGTTAACAGGCAACATAGGATAACTTGTCCGACGATTGTTTGGCTTTCGTTATTTGTTCCAGAGTAATTTAAATGAAAAATAATCTTAGAATTATTGCTAAACGAAAAAGAAAATTAATTTCTCTAGACACTGAAGATAAAAATACTTTTTTAAAAAATATTAATTCTTGTTTGGATAGAGTTTTTTCCATTGAAAATACTATAAAAGAGGTTGGTTTATATTATCCTATTTTTAATGAAATTTCTCCTTTGGTGTTTATTGAATATTTTAAGGTTAACAAAATAACCACTGCTCTACCAGTTGTTGATTGTAATAGTAATTCAATGGTTTTTAAAAAATGGTTCAAAAAAGAGAAACTGCAAAAAAGTCACATAGGAAGCTATGAACCACTTCGAACAAAAAAAACTATTTTTCCACAGGTTATTGTTGTTCCTATGTTAATGTTTGATAGAAAATTAAATAGACTTGGATATGGAGCAGGTTATTATGATAAATTAATATCAACCTTAAAAAGACATTTTGATAAAAAACAGAAAAATTTTATTACTATTGGCCTTGCTTATAGTGAACAAGAAACTAAAAGTATACCATATGAAAGTCATGACCAAAAGTTAGATTTCATAGTAACTGAAAAAGAAATACTATCAAAAGTAAATTAAAATTAACCTAAAAAAAGAAGATGTTTATGAAAGTCCTGTTTATTGGTGATATTGTTGGAAGAAGAGCAAGGAACTATGCTCAAGAGAAAATTGTAGAACTTAAAACAAAGTTAAAATTAGATGCAATAATAGTCAATGTTGAGAATTCAGCGGGAGGATTTGGCGTCACGCCTTCAATTTGCGATGATTTTTTTCGTGTAGGAGCTGATGTATTAACTACTGGAAACCATATTTGGGATAAAAGAGAAATAATATCATATATAACAAAAAATGATAGATTACTTCGCCCATTAAATATGATTGAAGGTACTCCAGGTTTAGGAATGACAACAGTAGATTTGGATGCAGGAAAAATTGGAGTTGCAAATATAATGACTAATTTGTTTATGCAAAAAACTGATAATGTCTTTGATAAGATCCCTTATATCTTAGAAAATTTAAAGTTAAAAAAGAATGTAGATTTTTCTTTAGTTGATATTCATGGTGAGGCATCTTCTGAAAAGATGGCTCTAGGAAACGCTCTTGACGGGAAGGTCACTGCAGTTGTTGGGACGCACACACATGTGCCAACCGCAGATTATCAGATCTTAGAAAATGGTACTGCTTATATTACTGATGTAGGTATGAGTGGTGATTATAACTCCATAATAGGAATGAATAAAAAAGATGCATTAAATAGATTTTTATTTCCTCAAAATAAAAAATCAAGACTTGAAGTTTCTAATGGTGAGCCTACTTTATGCGGTGTTATTATAGAGAGTGAAATTGGTGGTTTAAGTAAATCAATCAAACCTCTAAGAATAGGAGGAAAATTAGAGCAAACTAATTTAGAATAAATTTGTAAAAATATAATAGGAGAAATTTATATGGCTGGTCACTCAAAATTTAAAAATATAATGCATCGTAAGGGAGCACAAGACGCCAGGAGAGCCAAAAAATTTGCCCGTTTGACTAAAGAATTACAAGTTGCTGTAAGAGGTGGTACAGATCCATCAAGCAATCCTAGATTAAGGTCAGCTTTATCAGCTTGTAGAGCAGTAAATATGCCTAAGGATAATATTGAAAGAGTCATAAAAAAAGCTGAATCTGGAGAAAATCTAAATTTAGAAGAAATAAGATATGAGGGATATGCTCCTGGAGGGATTGCATTAATTGTAGACGCTGTCACTGATAATCGTAACAGAACTGCATCTGAAGTCAGATCTTCTTTTACAAAATATGGTGGTAATTTAGGTGAAACTGGTTCTGTATCTTTCATGTTTAATAATGTGGGTCATATTTTATATCAAAAAGATATTAAAAATGATGATGAAATCTTAGAAATAGCAATTGAAGTTGGTGCTGATGACGTTATTTCTGATGAAATAAGCCATGAAATAATTACCTCTTTAAATGAATTTAATAATGTTAGAGATAAATTAGAAAGTCTACTTGGCTCTCCTGAACAAGCTGAAATAATTTGGCAACCTGAGAATTATATTAAGGTTGATGACGAAAAAAGAGCTGCCTCAATATTAAAGCTTTTAGATACACTTGATAATTGTGAAGATGTTCAAGGTGTTTATGGTAATTTTGATATTAGCGAAGAAATCATAAATAAAGTTAATATTTAAGGAAGTTTTTAGTTTGCGTATTATTGGTATAGATCCTGGATTAAGGCATACTGGATGGGGAATTGTTGAATTCAAAAATAACAAATTAATTTATATAGGTGACGGCACTATATCACCCTCAACATCTATTTCAGATGGTAAAAGATTGTTTTTTATTAAAAGTGAATTATCGGAAATAATTTCAAAATATATTCCAAATAAATCAGCAATAGAGCAGATTTTTGTAGGATTTGGAGCTGGGTCTAGTTTGAAGTTGGGAATGGCAAGGGGTGTATCTATGTCAGTTTTAGCAGAATCAGGTTTGGACATAACAGAAATTCCTCCAAAATTAGTAAAAAAAACAATTACTGGTTATGGCTCAGCTTCAAAACAACAAATAACATCAATGATTGAAAAATTATTGTCTGTTTTACCTAAGAATGAAGATAGCGCAGATGCATTGGCAATTGCAATTTCAGCGCATCATATTGGTGA
Source organism: Alphaproteobacteria bacterium (assembly GCA_016777705.1). Classification (GTDB taxonomy): domain Bacteria; phylum Pseudomonadota; class Alphaproteobacteria; order Puniceispirillales; family Marisalimonadaceae; genus Marisalimonas. The sequence continues at coordinate 7,763 of JADHQW010000086.1, forward strand.
TGATTATTCGGCTTCAAATTTACAACAAGCAAATAATAGTTTAGATATAGCTATTGCAAAGGCTTTATTAAAAGAAAAAAAGAAATCATAATTAAAGGATCATAAAATTTCAAATGATAGCATCTTTGAAAGGCACATTAACATCAATAGGTAAATCTGACATTATTTTAGAGGTTAATGATGTAGGGTATTTTTTAAATGTTTCGTCAAAATTAATTTCATCGTTAGGTGACTTAGGTTCAAACTTATTTTTGTACACTGATTTACAGATCAAAGATGATAAAATTATAATGTATGGCTTTGCAACGTTTAAAGATCAAAATTTTTTTAAATTACTTCAATCTGTTCAAGGTGTAGGCCCAAAAGCTGCTCTTTCTATTCTATCAACTCTAAATGTTGATGAAATTATTTTAGCAATTTCTTCTGGTGATAAAGCAATGATTGCTAGGGCTGATGGAGTTGGTCCTAAGGTTGCTGGAAGAATAACTGCTGAATTGTTAGATAAAATCTCAACTTTTAGTATTAATAAATCTCATGAAATTATTAATAACCAAAAATCAGATAAATTAATGAATCAGTTGGATCTAGAAAATAATTTCAATCAGGATGACTATAAAAATGTAGTGGAAGATATCATTTCAGCACTAGTAAATCTAGGATTTGGCAGGAGCGAAGTTTTCACAGTTGTGATGAAAATTAAAAAAGAGTTTAGTATTAATAAAAAAAACCAAGAATTTACAGTTAATAATATTGTACCTTTAGCTCTCAAAGAATTATCAAGGTGAACTAAATGAAGGA
>JADHQW010000087.1 GCA_016777705.1 Alphaproteobacteria bacterium
GAATTCAATCTTTTAGGTTTAGTATAAAAAGTCACTCTGTTTTTAAGGTTTTTTGCTTTTCCAATATAAAGATATTCTTCATTCTCACCAATCATTTGGTAAATGCCTGGTTTACTTGGAATAGTAATTAATTCACTTTTAATTACTTCTATTCCGTCATTAAGTGATATTTTTTTATTTTTAATCATTATTTCTATTTTTATAAAATCAAAAAATAATTATAAAGTTATTATTTTTTTTTCTTAAATTTACTTTTATAATTTTCGTTTGGCGCTACCATTAAACCTAACTCTCTCTGTTGTAGTTTTTTAATTTCATCTCTAATTTTTGCAGCTTCTTCAAACTCTAAGTTACTTGCAGCATTTTCCATCTCTGATTGAAGTTCGTCTATAGATTGTTTAATAGTCTTTCCAACTTTTTGGGAACTTTTACTTTTTTCATGTCCATTGTTGTCATTTAATTCTGCTAATATATCAGATATTTTACTAATTACAGATTTAGGGATTATGTTGTGTTTTTTGTTATAACTAATTTGTTTTTCTCTTCTTCTATTTGTCTCGTCAATTGCGTATTGCATTGACCCGGTAATAATATCTGCATACAATATTACCTGGCCTTCAACATGTCTTGCTGCTCTTCCAATAGTTTGTATTAACGATGTTTTTGATCTAAGAAACCCCTCTTTATCAGCATCAAGAATTGCTACAAGAGCGCATTCAGGTATATCTAGACCTTCTCTTAAGAGATTTATCCCAATTAATGCGTCAAACAAACCTAAGCGTAAATCTCTTATTATTTCTATGCGCTCAAGTGTATCTACGTCAGAATGAATATATCTTACTTTCAACCCTGCCTCAAACATATACTCACTCAATGCCTCAGCCATTTTTTTTGTAAGGGTGGTTATTAAAACTCTATTCCCTTTTTTTGATTGTAATTTTGTTTCATGAATAAGATCGTCAACTTGAGTTTTTGTTGGCTTAATAATTATTTTAGGATCTATTAACCCAGTAGGCCTAACTGATTGTTCAACAAAAACCCCACTTGTTTTATTTAATTCCCATTCACCTGGAGTTGCAGAAACATGTATAGTTTGTGGTCTAAAAGCTTCCCACTCTTCAAATTTGAGTGGACGATTGTCCATACACGATGGGAGCCTAAAACCATACTCAGATAATGTTGATTTTCTTCTAAAGTCACCCTTGTACATTGCGCCTATTTGACTAACTGTTACATGACTTTCATCTGTAAATACTAGAGCATCATTAGGTAAATATTCAAAAAGTGTTGGTGGTGGTTCTCCAGGATTTCTTCCTGATAAATATCTACTGTAATTTTCTATTCCTGGACAAGTGCCGGCGGCTTGCATCATTTCAATGTCAAAATTAGTTCGTTGTTCTAATCTTTGTGCTTCAACAAGCTTGTTATTTTGGTATAAAATATTCAAATGCTTTTTAAGCTCTTCCTTAATAGACTTAATTGCCTGGTTTATAGTTGGTTTAGGAGTAACATAATGAGAGTTGGCATAAATTTTTATTGACTTTAATTTCGATAACTTTTCTCCAGTTAAAGCATCTACTTCAAATATATTCTCAATTTCATCTGCAAATAAAGTAATTTTCCAAGCGACAGTTTCTAAGTGAGCAGGAAAAATTTCTACTATGTCACCTCTAACTCTAAATGTACCTCTTACAAAAGACATATCATTTCTTGTATATTGTAACTCAGTAAATTGTCTTAACAATTTTTGACGAGAGATTTCTTGTCGCTCTTGTAATTCGATAGTCATTTGTGAGTATGTTTCAACAGAACCTATTCCATAAATGCATGAAACAGATGCAACTATAATTACATCTTTTCTTTCTAATAAAGCTCTAGTTGCTGAGTGTCGCATTCTATCAATTTGATCATTTATACTAGATTCTTTTTCTATATATGTATCTGATCTCGGAACATATGCTTCAGGTTGGTAGTAGTCATAGTAAGAAACAAAATATTCAACTGCATTGTTAGGAAAAAAATCCTTCATTTCTCCATATAACTGTGCTGCAAGCGTCTTATTAGGCGCCATAAGTAAAGATGGTCTGTTTAATGAATTTATAACATGAGCCATAGTAAAGGTTTTTCCAGAACCTGTAACGCCAAGTAACACTTGATCCTTGTCATTATTTTGAATTCCTGAGATTAATTCTCTAATGGCATTAGGTTGGTCACCAGTAGGAGTGAAACTAGATTCTAATGAAAATACAGATTTAGAAGTATTTGATAATTTATAGTTTAATTTTCCTAATTCGTTCATTTTTTATCTATATATGCCTAATAAAGTGTTATAGATCTAATCTATATCAAAAAATAATCTTTTAACTAATAAAAAAGATTTTTAACTAGCCTAATTTGTAGTAAGTCTAAATTAAATTTTAAATTTAAATTTGGAGTTATGTTATGTCTTTTATTTCTGACAATTTAAATAGAATAAAACCTTCTGCAACAATGGTAATAACAGCTAAAGCTGCACAATTAAAAAGAGAAGGAAAAGATGTTATAGGATTGTCAGCAGGAGAACCAGATTTTGATACACCGGATCATGTAAAAGAAGCAGCTATTGAGGCTATAAAAAAAGGTTACACTAAATATACTAATGTAGAGGGGATCCCTGAACTTAGGCAAGCTATAGTGGATAAGTTCAAAAAAGATAATAATTTAGATTATACAATAAATGATGTTATTGTTGGAACTGGTGGAAAGCAAATTTTGTATAATGCTCTAATCAGCTCAATAAATATTAATGATGAGGTTATTATTCCAGCACCATATTGGGTTTCATACCCAGACATGACATTATTAGCTGGTGGAACCCCAGTCATTGTAAGTTGTTCTGCTGACACAGGTTTTAAGCTTACAGCTGAAGCGCTAGAAAAAGTTATAACAAATAAAAGTAAGTGGCTAATTTTAAATAGCCCATCTAATCCAACAGGTGCTTGCTATTCTAAGGATGAACTTAATGCTATTGCTGAAGTAGTTAGACAACATAAAAACTTGTATGTAATGACAGACGATATTTATGAATACATTGTATATGATAATTTTAAATTTCATACCTTTGCACAGGTAGCGCCTGATTTAAAAGATCGAACCTTAACTGTAAACGGTGTATCTAAAAGTCATTGTATGACAGGTTGGAGAATTGGTTATGCCGTAGGCCCATCAATATTAGTTAAAGCTATGATAAAAATACAAGGTCAGTCAACTTCTAATGCCTCTTCTATTTCACAATATGCAGCCTTAGCAGGAATAGGTGGTAGTAATGATTTTTTAAAACCCTGTTTACAGGCTTTTGACGAGAGAAGAATATATGTCTTTAATAGACTTAATAAAATTCCAGGAATAAGTTGTATACTTCCAGAAGGGGCATTTTATGCATATCCTAATGTCTCTGGATTAATTGGAAAAAAAACATCTAAAGGGATAACTTTAAGTAATGATACAGAAATAGTTGAATGGCTCTTAGAAACAGGAGAAGTTGCAGCTGTACCAGGCGTTGCCTTTGGTTTGGAGCCTTTCTTTAGAGTGTCATATGCAACAAGTTTGGAACTTTTAAAAGATGCGATGGATAGAATTGAAAGATCAGTTTCTAGTCTAGCATGATCTTTGTTGAGGTAGTATATGTCTAATATAATAAAAAAAAATATATGGAATTTAAAAGATTTTCAGACTACGCCAGAACATATTTTTAAATCAAGAAGACAAGTTCTAAAAAATTTGGCTGGAGGTTCAATTGCCCTTGCTGGTCTTACTTCATATCCTAGTTCGGTCTTTGGAAACGCTAACTCTTTTTATCCTCCTGTAAGAAATACTCTTTATAAGGTAAATAGAGAAATAACCGAAGAAAAACTAGCTACAACTTACACAAATTTTTATGAATTTGGTTCTAGTAAAAATATTTGGAGAAGAGCTGCATTGCTCAAAACTAAGCCATGGATGTTGACAATCGATGGGTTAGTAAAAAGACCAGTAACTATTGATATAAGTGATTTATTAAAAAAAGTTGGTGGAATAGAAGAGCGCGTCTATAGATTTAGGTGTGTCGAGGCATGGTCAATGACTGTTCCTTGGTCTGGTTTTGCTTTAAAAAATATTTTGTCTTTTGTCGAACCTAAAACTAGTGCAAAATTTTTGAGGTTTGAAACCTTTTTTGACCCTGATGTAGCACCAGGTCAAAAACAAAATTGGTATCCTTGGCCTTATGTGGAAGGTATAACTATCGATGAAGCGAAAAATGATTTAAGTTTTCTTGCTACAGGTATTTATGGTAAAGAATTGCCAAATCAAAATGGTGCCCCTTGCCGATTAGTTCTTCCTTGGAAATATGGGTTTAAATCAATAAAATCTATAGTAAAAATAAGCTTTGTAGATAAAAAACCTCAGGGTATGTGGGAAAGAATTGCTCCTTTAGAATACGGTTTTTGGGCTAATGTAAATCCAAATGTCCCTCACCCTAGATGGTCCCAGTCTACAGAGCAGCAATTAGGTGTTGATAATAGAGTTCCAACTATGATTTATAACGGCTATGGTTCAGAAGTTGCAAGCATGTATAATGCGCTTCAGCCAACTTTAAAGAACAGTCTTTTTAGATAATGTTAGGTTAAGTTTTTTATGAAAAACCAACCTAAACCAGTTAATACTCACTTTAACTTAGGTAAAGATTTTTTTGATATTACCACACAAGCTCAATTTCCTGATCATATTTTAAGGTTTAGAAATAACAGAACAGCTCAAATTATTGGTTTGGATAAACTTTCTGACGAAGAATGGATAGATTATTTTGGAAAGTTTAATAGGTACCCTGGAGTTATCCATGCTCCATTAGCATTAAAATATCATGGACATCAATTTGGGCATTACAATTCAGATTTAGGAGATGGTAGAGGTTTCTTACTAGCGCAATTTTTAGATAAGAATAAAGTTTTATGGGATTTAGGGACTAAGGGATCTGGTCAAACTAATTTTAGTAGAGGAGGGGATGGAAGATTAACTCTAAAAGGTGCCGTTAGAGAACTATTGGCAACAGAATTTTTATCAGCCTTAGGTGTGCCAACAAGCCAAACATTATCTATAATTGAAACAGGTGAAAATCTTGAAAGGAATGATGAACCATCTCCTACAAGATCTGCGGTTTTAGTTAGGCGGAGTAATAGTCATGTGAGAATAGGCACCTTTCAAAGATTAGCGTATTTCAATGAAAACGAAAATATAGAAAAGTTACTGAGACATGTAACAAAAAACTATTTTTTTTCTAAAAAACATGATGCATCTTCGTGCAGTTTAGCAGAGGATTTCTTTTTAGAATCTGTAAAGAGAATAGCAAACTCAATGGGACGCATTATTGTTTCAGGATTTGTGCATGGTGTTTTAAACACAGATAATTTTAATATTACTGGTGAGGTTTTTGATTATGGACCATGGAGGTTTATTGAATATGCAAGTTCCAGTTTTACTGCTGCTTATTTTGATTATAATGGACGTTATTCTTTTGGCAATCAACCTGAAGCTGCTTTATGGGCGTTAACTCAGTTAGGAAAAAGTTTAAAAGAGTTTATAAGTGAAGAAAGAATTATTGAAATTTTAAATCAATTTTCTAAAAATTTTCATTTATCTCTCAAAAGACATTTTTGTTGGAGGTTGGGTATTGAAGATATTAATTCAAATGACCTAAATAAAATAATGCACATCTTATTAAATGAGAGTGAGAAAAATAAAATTGATTATTGTTCTTTTTTTTATGATTTTTATGGTGGTAGCGACAGCATAATTGATTGTCTGAAAAGCTCTTATGGTAGTAAATACAAAGTTAAAAAATTTTTGTTAGTAACGGATATTTTAAAAAGCAACATTTCACTTAATGGTAGTTCAGAAAAAAAACATATGTTAGATCAAAGTCGAGAAAATTTATTGATAAATGAAGTTGAAAAAATATGGAAACAAATTTCTTTACATGATAATTGGAATGTACTTGAAGACAAAATTCAAAGACTTAGGGCTCTTGGAAATGTATTAGAGTCTAAAAAAATCATTAATTTTTAAAATTGTTTTTTCATTTGTTTGTAAATTGTTCTTATTATAATTAAACAATTTACCTTCAAATTTCTTAATGATACCTAAATCTTTAAGATTATTTAAAAAATTTAAAATTTTACCGCTTTCTTGAGGAAAAAATGAAACAAATAGAGGTGTTGAAATAGTTGCCATTTCTGAGACCATGCTTACGCTATCGCTTGTAACTATTAAGTATTGTGCTTTTTGAAGAATATTAGGATATGGGTTTTTACTATTAAATGTATAAAACTTAAAATCATTTAAATTTTTAGAAAAAATTGACTTCAATATTTTTTCAGCTTTTATTCCTGTACGTCTAGAAGTAGAAATTATTAATTTTGCGTTTAATAAATTTGAAGCTTTAACTGCTTTGATACCTAAATCATAATAATCAATACTTTTGGGATTATATCTTTTATTACGACCTCCTACCATTAAAAAAATTATAGGTTTTTCTGTAGTTAAATTCTTTTTATTTTTAATTTCCCGATTTAAAAAAAAAGATAATGCACCTTTAGTTTGGATTATATTTTTACCTTTTATTGCGTCATGTTCAGGTATTAGTAAAAGGTCAAACTGATTTTTGGATGTTTTTGGGTTTTGAATATGAATTGTTTTAATTTTATTTTTAAAAAAAGACCTTATTGCTATTGAAATCCCTGCCATTCTTTTACCAGTTGTAATAACAAATTTAGGTAAAGGTTTTTGATTTAGTTCTTTTAGAATTTTAGGTGTTAATAAAAATTTTCTACTTAGAGGAATTTTTCTTAATAAATATGGAGGGTTATAATTTATCAATTCGTAATCATAACCTAGTAATTTTGCAACAGCTAAAGATTGATTTTCCATACCTTTAGTTCCATCACTTATAACCCACGTGTTAATTTTGGTAGATTTTGTCAAATTATTCTTAACTCTTTTAAAAATTAACAGCTTTTGCATTCATTGAAATAAAATTGCAATAAGATGCTAATTATATTAATAATATTACATTATTTATATTTTATTATTAACATAAAGAAATATAGACAAAATGAAAACTCAAAAAACAAAGTTAGATAAAATAGACTTGCAAATTCTAAGTGAGTTACAGTTAAATGGAAGAATAAGTAACGTAGAATTAGCAAACTTAGTGAATATTTCACCGCCTTCTTGTCTAAGAAGAGTAAAAGCATTAGAAGACACAAATTTTGTTAAAGGTTATAATGCAGAAATAAACGCAGAACTTCTTAATTTTAAAGTAACCGTATTCGCATATGTTGGCCTTGAAAGTCAAGCTGAAAAAGACCTTCAAATTTTTGAAAACTATATTTCGGTCTTTCCTGAGGTAAGAGAATGCCATATGCTTATGGGAGAAGTAGATTTTCTATTAAAAATTGTAGCTAAGGATTGGGATGATTTTCAAAAGTTCTTAACTGCTAAACTTACTCAGGCCCCAAAAATAAGTAATGTTAAAACTTCGTTAAACATTAGAAGTACAAAAAGCCTGCCAGGAATACCTTTTGAAGTTATAATTTAATTACTTCTATTGATATTATTTCATAATTTTTAGAACCACTAGGAGTTTTAACCTCAACGGAAGAACCTTTTTCTTTGCCTATTAATGCTTTTGCAATTGGAGATGCAATTGAAATTAGGCCTAATTCAAGGTTGGCTTCATATGGGCCTACTATTTGGTAACCTGTTTCTTGATCTGTTTCTTCATCTACAATTTTAACTTTAGTACCAAAAGTGATTGTTTTACCAGATAATTTATTTAAATCTATAACTTCAGCTCTACTCACAACATCTTCAAGTTCTGTTATTCTGCCTTCTATAAATGATTGTTTTTCTTTAGCAGCATGGTATTCTGCATTTTCTTTTAAATCGCCATGTTCCCTGGCAGTTGAAATAGATTTGATAACTGCTGGTCTTTCCTCTTTTTTCAGATTATTTAACTCAGATTTTATATTTTCCAATCCAGGTAATGTGAAGGGTATTTTATCCATTGTAATATCCATTAAATCAAACTAATGAGAAAATTATAATATAAAAAATCCAATTATTCAAAATATGATTGAATAGATTTAACGTTTATGGATTTATCAATTATAGATTTTATTGCTAATGAAGCTGCGTTAGCACCTTGTAAGGTTGTATAATACGGTATTTTGTTT
>JADHQW010000088.1 GCA_016777705.1 Alphaproteobacteria bacterium
CCTGTAGTTGTTCTCTCAGCAATATTGGGAAGAACTCCAACAATAGATGAATATAAGACAGCCGTTGAAGGAATTGATCTTACAAAATTTGCACCTCCAATTGAGAAGGCGCAGAATACTTCTTCAGCGCATTTCTGATTTCAGTATAAAGCCAAAAATTGAAGTTTAAATTATTTTTGTTTACTTATTAACTTTACTATCCTGAGACAGAGGTTAAATATATGAAAATAAGTAATTTAGAAGAACTCAACACACCTTGCCTAATATTAGATAAAACTCTTTTAGAAAAAAATTGTAGTTTAGCTAGAAAAAAGTGTGCTGAGTTAAAAACTATTTTAAGACCGCACGTTAAAACACCAAAAAGCATTGAAGTTGCAAAAATAGCACTTGATAATCAAGTTGGACCAATAACAGTGTCTACTTTAGATGAAGCGGAATATTTTGCCTCTGCGGGTTTTAAAGATATACTTTATGCTGTTTGTATAATCCCAAAAAAGCTAGCAAGGTTAGAATTTCTTCAGAAAAAATATGATTGTGTAATTCGCATAGTTGTTGATTCAATTTTAGTAGCTGAGGCAACAGTAGATTACAGTAATTCTCATAGCACAAAATTTGAAATCCTTATTGAGATTGACTGTGGCGAAGGAAGAAGTGGTTTATATGTCGAAGATAAAAAAATTTTAGAAATATCTAAAATTTTCAGTGAGTGTAATAAAACAAATCTTATGGGTGTTCTTACACATGCAGGTCATAGTTATTCAACTGACAACAAAACAGAAATTTTATCAATTGCAAATAAAGAACGAGAAGATGCTCTTGCTGCAGTAAAACATTTTTCAACTTTTAATAATAACAACCCTATTATAAGCATAGGTTCTTCACCAACCATGTTGTTTGCGTCTCATCTGAACAACATATCTGAAGTAAGAGCAGGAATATATATGTTTTGGGATCTAGCCCAAGCGTCCAGAGGAATTTGTAAAATCGAGGATATAGCAGTTACAGTTCTAGCTAGCGTAATTGGTCATAATTACCAAAAGAAAAAAATTATTATTGATGCTGGAGCCTTAGCTTTGTCAAAAGATATAAGCGCTAATAGATTTATGCCTGAGGTAGGATATGGATTCGTTTGTGATTCTAATTCAGGAAAATATCTAGGTTTGAACATATCCGAAATTCATCAAGAACATGGAGCAATTGATATTAGCAATCCTGATTGGTTTGATAATTTACCTATTGGAAGTTTGGTAAGAGTTTTACCAAACCATTCGTGTTTAACCTGTGCTGGTCATAGTAGTTATAATATTTTAGAAAACAATATGATTATTGATAATTGGAAAAGAACTAATGGCTGGTAAATTCTTCACTTTTGTATAAAAGTTTTAATTAAAATTAATTAAAATATTGAGAAGTAAAATATGTCAATTTGGGGAAGTTTATTAGGTGGTGTTATTGGTTTTTCTTTTGGAGGTCCATTTGGAGCCTTGTTAGGTTCATTCCTAGGTGGAAAAATTTCTGGGTTAAATTCTTCTAAGACAATTGGGAATCAGCAAAGCTCTCAAGAAGTCTTTGCATTATCACTTATAATCCTCTCTGCAAAGTTAAGCAAAGCTGATGGACATGTTAGTAAAGAAGAGTTAATTGCTGTTAAGGATAAACTTCAAATTCCAGACAGTGAAATTGATCAAGTAGCTAAAATTTTTAACAAAGCCAAAGACGAAAGTACAGGTTATGAGCCATACGCAAAACAAATTGCAGAAATTTTCAGAGATAATATAAATGTCTTAGAAGAGGTTATAAATATTTTATTTTATATAGCTGAGGCCGATGGAAATGTAAGTAATGATGAAGAAACAATGATAGCCAATATTGCTTATATTTTTGGCTTAAGCCAGAAACAATATCAAAGTATAAAAGAGTCTAGAAAGACATCAGATAAGCTAAACCCTTATATTGTTTTAGAAAGTCAGCCCACAGACGACCTCAAGACTATTAGAAAAAACTATATAAGATTATCCAAGGAACATCATCCAGACTTATTAATCAGTAAAGGAGTTCCAGTTGAAGTGATCAATGAAAGTAAAAATAAAATGAGATCGATAAACGCTGCATGGGATCAAGTACAAAAACTTAAAAGCAGTTAGTTTTTAATCTCTTTAACACCATTTAAATCAAATTCATTGTTAAAAAAACTTTGCATATCGTTATTATACCACTTTTCATAATCCCACGGTTCACTATGTAACAAATTTTTGTCAGGTATATAAATTTGTGAATCATAAAGTTTCCCAGCAACATTTATTTTCACATATTGTCTAAAATAATTAATTCCTTCAAACTTATCTAATTTGTTCAGCTCATTTAATGAAATATTAGATATCAGAAGACCTTGAACAACATCCTCTTCATTATTTGTAAATTTAATAAGTGGATAGTTAGCGTCTTTTACTTGAAAAACTTTATAGTGAGTTAAGAAACCATTAGTTGTTTCGTGATACTTTATATTTTCTCCAAGGACTGCTTTTCTGACTTCAGAAGCTTTCAATGTTCCATAAAAAAATAAAGAATATTGAATTTTATGTTTAGAAAGTGCTTCTTTAATTTTCTTCTCATAAGAAAAACAGTTATTGTTTTTGTCATATTTTTTGAAATATTCGTCGGCTTTACCATCTATTTCGTGATTTAAATACTCAACACAACTTTTTACATAATTATTGATGAGTGTTGAAATATCGTGGTTGTAATTTCTTACATCAAATAAATTGGTGATATAAATTAAATGCTTTAATTCATCTATATTAAAATCCCTAAGAATAAAACTTAACTGTAAATACGTATCTTCAAACCTAAAATCATGTGGAAACTCTTCGTTCCATATATCTGTGTCTAGGTTCCAATTTTGTTTTAGGTTTTCTTTTAAAATATTTAACTTTAAAACTTTGACATCGTCGTTTATGTTTAATTTTTCTGTCATACGAGCCTAAATTTTTATAAAATTGTTTACAAATATATAATCATTTTTAACATAATAAATCACAAAGTATAAACCTTTAATGAATAGGTAAATAAATGTTAATTAAAAATCTTGGAACCACTCTAGGAGTTGAAATTATTGGTTTTAATCTTAAAAAAAATATTGATAAAAATATTATTGGCCAAGTTTCAGATCTTTTATCTCAGTTTTCGGTAGTAGTAATTAGAGATCAAAACATTACCAATGAGCAGCATATTAACTTTAGTGAATACTTTGGTGATTTAGAGGTGACAAAAGCAGGAACTAATGGTGCAGGTTCTAAATTAATAATTCTGCAAAACTTTGATGAAGACGGAAATATTGTGCCTCCTACTGATAGACAAAGATTAAATAATTTAGCAAATCAAGAATGGCATAGTGATAGCTCTTTTAAAAAAATACCTTCAAAGCTTTCAATCCTTTCGGCTAAAATGATACCTGCAAAAGGTGGTAATACTGAATTTTTGTCTATGAGATCTGTATATAATGCTTTGCCTAAAAAATTAAAATCTAATATTGAAGATAAAGTTTGTTGGCATGATTATTCTTATGGAAGATCAAAAATAGATGCAAACCTAGTTACAGCTGATGAAAAAAAAGCGCTCCCTCCCGTAAAACAGAAACTAGTATTAAATAATAAAAAATATGGAAAGTCTTTATATATAGGTGCGCATTGTAGTAAAATAGACGGTATGAATGATGATGAAAGTCAAAATCTCTTAGATGAAATTTACGAGTATATTGATAATGAAAGCCATGTTTACTCTCACATTTGGAAACCGTATGATTTAATAATGTGGGATAACAGAGCTGTTTTGCATAGAGCAACTCCAATAAAAGGAAAAGTAGAAAAAAGGTTAATGGTAAGAACAACTATAGCTGGAGAAGCATCAACTCTAATTTAATTAATAATGGAAAATTATAATGGAAGAATTCGATTATATAATTGTTGGATCTGGTTCATCTGGCTCAGTAATTACAAATAGGTTGTCAGAAATAAATAACATTAAAATATGTGTTTTAGAAGCGGGTGGAAACAACCAGCATCCATATATAAAAATGCCAGCTGGTTTTATCAAAACTATAAATGATAAAAGGTTTAATTGGTGTTTTAAAACTGAAGCCAATGAAAATGTAAATAATAGAGAAATTTTATTTCCTAGAGGCAAAGGCCTGGGAGGTTCAAGCTCTATTAATGGTCACCTCTATGTAAGAGGACAACCAGAAGATTATAATCAGTGGGCTCAGTTGGGAAATACAGGTTGGGGATATGACGATATACTTCCTTATTTTAAAAAGTCTGAGTTTAAAGAAAATGGAGATGGAAAATATAGAGGGAAAAATGGCCCATTATTTGTTTCTGATATTGTTGAAAAACATCCTTTATGTGAAGAATTTATTGAAAGCTCTAAAGAGATAGGGGTTTCAATTCAAGAAGATTATAATGCCGGCAATCAAGAAGGTGTTTTTTATTATCAACGTACTATTAAAAATGGAACAAGATTTAGCGCATATGATGCTTTTTTAAAACCAGCAATCAAAAGAAAAAATGTAAAAGTTACTACCAATACAATTGTTTTAAAAATTATATTTAAAGAGAAAAAGGCAATTGGATTGCTCTGTGAAAAGAATAAAAAACAATTTAAAATCTTTGCCAACAAAGAAATTATTTTATGTGCAGGAGCAATTGGTACACCTCATTTGCTTCAGGTATCAGGTATTGGACACTCAAATTATTTAAAAAATATTGGTATACAAATAATTCATGAAAATAAAAATGTTGGTGAAGGACTCCAAGATCATTATGCAGTTAGAGTTTCAAATAGTATTAATCTACCTATTACTTTAAACGAAAAAGCACGCGGTTATAAATTATTTTTAGAAATAATAAAATGGTTTGTCTTGAAAAAAGGTTTAATTTCTTACAGCCCAGCCCATGTAGGTGCTTTTTTAAAGTCTTCACCAGAGATAGATTTACCTGATCTCCAATTTGTGTTTACTCCTGCTTCTTACACAGAAGGCATGATAGGTAAACTTCAGAACATTCCTGGGATTACTTGCGGTGTTTGGCAATCAAGGCCTCAAAGTAGGGGGTATGTAAGAGCTTTATCTAGTCATATTAAAGACGCCCCTTTGATACAGCCAAACTATTTAAAAGAGACAATAGATCAAGATGTTTTAATCCAAGGTGTAAAGATTTGCAGAGATCTTTTAAAAACTTCAAAAATGAAAAAAATTTCCATTAAAGAAACTCTTCCTGGAGAAAATATTAAGACTGACAGTGAAATATTAAATTTTATCAAAAATAATGGAGCAACAGTTTATCATGCAATTGGAAGTTGTAGAATGGGAATTGATAAAGATGCTGTGGTAGATGCAAATTTAAAGCTAAATGGAGTTGAAAATTTAAGAGTTGCTGACGCTTCTATTATGCCAACAATGCCCTCAGGTAACACAAACGCAGCTACTTTGATGATTGCAGAAAAAGCATCTGATTTAATCAAAAAAGACATGTAGGTTTTTTTATTTTTTTAGATTACGTGCAATAGCTCTCATTTCATTATCAATAATATTTAATTCAGATAAACTATGTAGTGTGTTGTCAAAATACTCTCTACAGCTTCCTAAAAAGCCGTTTGCTTTCGCAATCATTTTTCCTTTAATTTTGACGTCCTTCTTTCCAAAAAAATTTTTATGTTTTTTATCAACAGTAAAAGCTAGTGACAATACTATCTTGCCATTCGCTAATTTAGTTTTTAATAATTTAGGTCTATAAGCACCTGTGACCATTTCTCTTTGAAACAAAATATCTATGTTTTTAATTGCATTTGATTTCTTTAACTTAAATGCCATACCTTGACACGATCCTCCTTTATCTAAACCCAACATCAAACCTGGGTTGTCAAAAGAGCCTCTACCTAAATAAGTTTTCATACAAAAACTTCTGTGAAAACCATATATTTTTGCTAAGAATTGACCTTCATATTCAACTGTTGGGTTCCACAACAAAGAACCATAAGCAAATACATAAAGATCATTACCAATGCCTTTATCAGGTATAATTTTTCTTCGCTCGTTAACAAGCTCTTCCATGGTAAGAACTTTATCACTTCCACTAATACTTCTAATTTTTTCACCTAAGCGGCCTTGAGTAATATTATCTCGAGTTAGTTTGATTGCACCATCATTTATTTTTTTTGTAGTAGACATCAGACAATATTTTTAGAGGTAATTACTCTATGAGGATAAGGTATTTCTATGCCGGCTTCATCTAGCGCAGGTTTTATTTTTTTCATTAAATCAGTATACAGTGCATACCAATCTTTTGTATGAGAGTATAGTCTCAGCCTTACCACAATCGAACTATCATCATATTTCATTACTAAGAACTGAGGTTCTTTAGGTTTGTTTATAACTCTTTTATCCTCAGCTAATCTCAACAAGACCTCAGAAGCTAGCTCTAAGTTGGTATCATAATGAATACCTATATCAACATCAATTCGCCTGGTTTCATAGTGTGAGTGATTTGTAATTGTGCTATTCCAAATACTTGAATTTGGAATAGATACATAAACGTTATCAAAAGTATCAATAATAGTTGTAAAAAGACCAACCTCTCTAATCGTTCCTGATACGCCTCCAGTTTCAACCCAATCACCAGTAGTAAAAGGTCTTAGTAACAATAACATTACTCCAGCTGCCACATTAGACAATGTTCCCTGCAAGGCTAAGCCAATAGCTAAGCCTGCGGCACCAAGAACTGCAATAATTGAGGTTGTTTGAACCCCAAACTGTCCTAAAACAGCTATAAGAGTTATTATGATTATACCATATCGTATAATATTACCGATTATTGGAACAATTAAAGGGTCTATTTTATTAAACAAACCTAAGTTTTTACGTGCAACTTTACTAAGTTTACCTGCAAAATAAAAACCTAATATCAGTATTATAGTAGCTCCTAAAACCTGTCCGGTATAAGCCACAAATATTTGAATAACATTATTAATTAGATTTGAAATAATTTCTAAATTAATGTTTATGTTGTTACCCAAGAAATAAATCTCCATTACTTTTTTTATGTAGTTACTTTATTTTTAAGATATTATTTCACACAATTATAATTTATATAACATATAATATATTTTAAATATTACTAAATTATTTTTTAATCAGCTTGAGTAAAAATTCTTAATAGGGTTATAAGTTTTTAATGAAAATTATTAAATGGAAACACGGTGATCAACCAACTGTAATTGATAAAAAAATTGTAATTGCTATTGGTAACTTTGATGGTGTTCATATGGGACATGTTAGATTATTAGAAGCTGCTAAAGTAAAAGCCCTTGAAAATGATTTAGCGTTTGGAGTGGTTACTTTTGATCCTCATCCAAGGGATTTTTTTAACTTTAATAACTCTTCCTTCAAACTTTTAGATAGGCAAGAAAAAGAATATCAACTAGCGAAAATTGGAGTTGAATATTTAATTATAATAGAGTTTAGTGAAGCATTAAAAAATTGCACGCCAAATGAATTTCTTTCAGACATCCTGTATCAACAGCTTAACGTGGTAAAGATGTTTGCAGGAGCTAATTTTAGATTTGGAAAAAACAGAGAAGGCACTATTCAAAACTCTAAAGAATTTTCTCAAGCAATAGGTTTAGAGATTATAACTGTAGATTTAGAACAAACTAAATCATTGGATGGTAAAGACAAAACTGTTATCAGCTCTCAATCTATAAGAGGTCTTATTTCTAATGGAGAATTAGAAACTGCAAATACATTATTGGGCAGAAACTGGTGCGTTACCGGCATTGTTAAAAAAGGAAAGCAACAGGGAAGAGAATTAGGTTTTCCAACAGCAAATCTTGATATGGGTTATTTTTTAAAGCCACCTTTTGGTGTTTATGTAACAAAGTTAAAAATTATTGACCACAAAACAAATAAAACAATAAATGATTGGTTGCCATCTATTTCAAATATAGGTAAAAGACCTACTGTTTCAGGCGATGATATTAACATAGAAACTCATGTTATTGATTTTCAAAATCATGGTGTTGATATTAATCTTTATAATAAAAGGATTAAGGTAGAGCTTCTAAAATTTTTAAGACCAGAGATAAAGTTTAGCTCTTTATTGGAGCTAAAAAAACAAATTGGGATTGATACACAAAAAGCAAAAAAATTTCATAGTTTAAAATAATTTACATATCAAGTTAATAGGATGTAAAA
>JADHQW010000089.1 GCA_016777705.1 Alphaproteobacteria bacterium
ATTTACTTTAGGTATTTTTATATTTCCTAGCAACTTTGTTGGGACATCCCAATTCCATTCTAACTCGGCAACCTTTAGAGCATGCTTTAAAATACAGAATTCACGCGCAAAGGAAGATGCTTTTATTGTTTGCAATCTTTGATCTCTATAATTCGCGATATCGCTGGGGCACAATAAGGGAAGAGGCTTTTGCATCCAGTTATGTTTAACAAGTGCATTTATAATAATGAGCTCATTATGAGATGATTTTTTATAAGAAGTAATCTTTGTTTTATATTCGTTAAGAATTTCATACATTGTTTTAGGTTTGTATTTTTTACCTAAAACTGTCCTTTCAAGTTCTATTTCTTTTTGCCTTAACCAACTTCTTGCATTGTTGAGATTAAGAAACGTATTAGATGCATATTGTCCTCTAATACGAACTTGAACTTGATATTTATTATTTCGTTTACGAATAGTAGCCATTTGTCTCTCCTATTGTGACTGTGGAGTGACACGACATATATATTTGTTTATGTATTAAGAATAAGTTACTGATTTAATGGGAAAAACCTACTGGGATTGAACCAGTGACCCCTTCGATGTCAACGAGGCGCTCTCCCGCTGAGCTATAGTCCCATAAAAAAAATAATCTAAGATATTACAATTGATAGTATTAATTAAAAAAAAGTAAAGGTAAAAAACTGTGAAATTATATTAAATTAGTTAAAAAAACAAAATTGTAATTTCAAAAAAATATAGATTTATAAGTCTACAAATATTGTATCTAGTGTTTTTTTAAAATCATAATTAAGAGACGAAGGATTATTTGTCTTTCTATCTACATAAACGTGCACAAAAAATCCATCTGCAGATGAAATCTGGTCTTTTTCTCTAAATAGACCTACTTCATATCTAACAGAACTAGTACCAATTTTTGTTACTCTTATTCCAGCATCTATATCTTCTGGATATTGAAAAGAAGAGAAATAGTTACAGCCAGATTGCACAATCAAACCAATGTTTTTTCCATTTTTAATGTCAATTAAATTATTTTTAATTAGCCATTTATTAACAGCAGTATCAAATAATGCGTAATAAATGATATTATTCATATGACCATAAATATCGTTGTCATTCCATCTTGTGCTCAGTTTAGTAAAAAAATTATAATCACTTCTATTTGAAGGCTCTTTTTTCAATTTAATTTCCTTTATGATGAAATTCTTCTAAAGAACAAATTTTAGAAGAAATAAAATCAATTTTATTTTCAGGTAAAGAGGCAATATTTATACGACCATCAGGCATTAAATATATTCCATTTTCTCTCCTCAATGTCATTATACCTTCTTGAGATATTGGCAAAAGAGAAAACATTCCATTTTGTACTTTCAAATAACTAAAAAAATCTGTTTGTTGTTTTTCTTGGAGTGAATTTGCCAACTTATTTCGAAGAGATGCTATTCTTTCCTGCATAGACCTAATTTCAACAAGCCAATCATATTTTAAGTTTTCATCTTCTAATAAAATATTAATAGTTTCAGCAGCATGATCAGGTGGATGAAAATAAAGCTCACGTGCAATTTCACTTAACATCGTTTCTAAAGAATTACCTTTAACTTTTTCTGCATCTGTAATAACTGCAATCAACCCACAACGATCTCTATAAACACCAAATGTTTTACTTGAAGAAACAGTAATTATGACTTCAGGTAAAATTTGCACTAATTTTCTAATTCCAAGCACATCTTCCTCAACTCCTATTCCAAGACCTTGATAAACTAAGTCAATAAAGGGTAATATTCCTTGTTTAAGGCATATGTTTGCTACTTGTTCCCATTGATCTACTGATAAATCTGCTCCTGTTGGATTATGACAACATCCGTGCAGTAATACCGCATCGCCCGATTTTAATTTTTTTAAATCAATAATCATATTGTCAAAGTCTAAAAAGTTATTCTGTTGGTTATAATAAGTATGATTTATGACTTTTAATCCAGATTTTTTAAACATAAATGGTTGTTGACCCCAAGTAGGGTCGGGAATAGATATTAATTTGTTTTGTAAATTATTTTTAATTAACTCACCAGCTATGCGTAATCCAGAACCGGCTCCAGGTATTTGAATACTACCAATCTTATCTCCACGCTCATCAATAATAGCCTTTCCAAGAACCAAATCTAAAATATTTTTACAATATTTACTATTTCCTGCAGGTGTCTTATAAGACTTGCTTGTTTCAATTTCAAATAAGAGTTTTTCAGCAATCTTAACAGATTTAAAAACTGGAGCTAATCCATTTTCATCTCTATAAATCCCAATTCCCAAGTCAATTTTAGATGCTCTTTCATCACTTTCTAATTCTATAAACATTTGCCTGGTACTATCAAGTGAAGGCTTGGGGATGTCAAAAAATCTCATAACTAAACTTTCAAAAAAACAAATATATGATTAATAATAGGTTTAAATAATAAATTAAAAAAAACAAACCAATTTTTTGTAAGAAATTAATTATGTTAAAAGAGTTAATTAGAAAAATTCCAGACACCCCAATTCTTATAACGGCACCTCATGCAGGAGATTTTTATCCAAATTTATTTATTAAAAATTTAAAAGTAAATTTATGTGAAGTTAGACAAATAGAGGATTATCAATCTAATAAAATACTAGATAAGATTGATGAACATATGGCCGATATAATAATCGCTAAATGCTCTAGGGCAGTAGTTGACTTAAATCGTTCAAGAACTGCTATAGATCACAGTATGTTCACTAAAGTTTTTGAACATGAACCTGTGTCTGAAAAACAAATGATAAAATACGGATTAGGTGTGTTTCCAAATAAAATTTTTGGAAAAACTATTTTAAAAACTCCTCTTCCAGTTTCATATGCAATCCATATGTTAGAACATTATTATGACCCTTTCCATAAATCATTATATAAACGGATCAAGTATCTTTCTAAAGTCTTTGGATTTTGTTATCATATTGACCTTCATACTATGCCTTCAAAAGCTTTGTTAAATTTTAAAAAAGAGCCTGATATTGTTTTAGGTGATAATTTTGGGAAAAGTTGTTCTTTGGGGCTTATGAATTATTTGAAAAGTGTTTTCAAAGAAAATGGTTTCACCGTAGAGGTAAATAATCCATATGCTGGCGGTTTTATAACTAGAAATTATGGAAATCCATTTAAAGGTGTTCATACAATACAAATTGAGATTAACAGAAAAATATACATGGACGAGAATAAACTTTCTTTAAAAAATATAGAAATACTTCAAGAAATATTTGCTAAAATATTTAACAATTTGGAACTTTCAGAAAAAATAGCGGCAGAGTAAAATTTATAACAATCTTTCCATATGCAGTAGTTTTTTTATTCTATTATTAATAACCAAAGGCTCATTTAAAATTGTCTTAATTAAAAGTTCAGCGTAATAAGGTGCATAAACAAAACCCCATGCACCCATACCACCTAAGACATATATATTTTCTGATTTTTGATTTCCAATTGAGTTTAAAGATCCAAAAAAAGGCATCCTATCTTTAGTGCTCGCTCTTACGCTCACTCTATATTTATTTTCAAAATCATTGGGATTCCATAAGCTTTTTAAAAACTTTGGAATAGAATTTATATTACTAATATAATCAATTTCTTTGAAATTTGTTTTAATATCTCTATGAAAAGAAGCCCCTATTTGATGGTATCCGTTAAAAGATTGAGAAATAAAATGACCATAACTAAAGTTAATTTTTAAATTAGAGGTTAAATTTGACTTCTTAATGTAATTAACCTGCCCTGAAGTTGGAATTAGAGGAATTTTATTATTTAGGTCTAACATTTCATATCCATTAGCCCATACTATGGTTTTAGCTCTTAAAACATTACCATGATCATCTACAATATCTTTAAGTCCATCTTTGTTTGCTAATATTTTCTTTACATTGAATTTTGGGAAAAAACTCGTTTCTTTTACTAAGTTTTTGATAAATTTAATATTATCTACAATTCCTGAAGATTGCATATGTAAACAATCAATGTTTTTTAATACTTCTATATTATAGTTACCAACTTGTATTAAATCCAAGGGCCAATTATTTCCTAAAAGCTTTTTAAACTTATAGATTTCTCTTTCTCTTGAAGGTAATAATATAAGACCGTTTGACCTTGGAGCCGCATTTAATTCACTTGCTAGTTTCCTTGAAAAGGAAAAAGCTTCTAATGATATCAAACCATAAGGTGAATGATCTAAAGTTAATTTCGGCATTTGAAGTGCTACTTTATTGCCACTTGCACCGCAAGAAAGAGAGGAAGCTTTATCAATTAAGAAGCATTCAATGTTTCTCTTTCTTAAAGCGTATATTAAAGAAGCTCCAGAAATACCGGCTCCGATAATAGCAACAGGACCAATATTATTAAGAGCGTTAGATTTAAGTTTTATGTTATCATTTGGTTCATTTTTAACTGCAAAAATAATCTCCTTTTTTTTTCCAAATCCTTTCGTTTTTGAAACACAAAATCCACTTTTCTGTAACCCTCGTCTAACATATCCTGCAACTGTAAAAGTAGATAAAGAACCTCTCCAGTTTGTATGTTTATATATTTCTTGAAAAAGTTTTTCAGTCCAAGCACTTGGATTTTTTTTTGGAGAAAAACCGTCTAAATACCATGTATCGGCTTTAAAATTAAAATTACTTAATGATAAAAAATCATCATAAATTAGTACTAATTTTACGTTACCAAGTTCAAAAAAGATTTGATGGGTACTTTGATAGGTTTGTGGTATTTTGTTGAGAAAAACTTTAGATAAATCGCTTAAATTATAATTATAAAATAATTTGTGGACCCTTATTAATTCTGTTTTGGATAGAGGTGCATTTTCAAAGCTAATATAAGTTAGAGAAGAATGAGGTTTTCTTGATTTAAGCCATAACTGCCAAGTTAATAAAAAATTTAAGCCAGTGCCAAAACCTAATTCAGCAATAGTAAAAATTTCAGTCTTTTTAAACTTCATTGGTAAATTATTAGTCTTTAAATAAACATGCTCACTTTCATGCAGACCATTAGCTTTATCAAAATAAATGTCGTTATAAAATTTTGAATAAACACCTAATTTTGAAGATATTGATAATTTTGATTTCTTTAAACAATTTTTCATTTTATATGTTTATCAATTAATATAAATTATTTAAACAAAATCATAATTTAAAATTTTAAGGAATGCACTTGGGTAATAAATTTTGGGAAACAAAAAATCTGATTGATATGAACGAAAATGAATGGGAGTCATTATGTGACAAATGTGGTAAATGTTGTGTAATAAAATTAGAAGATTTTGATACTCAACAAGTACATTATACAAACGTTTCATGTAAATTATTATGTGAAAAATCAGCTTCTTGCAAGGACTATGAGAATAGAAAATCTATAGTTCCTGATTGTATCATCTTGTCGCCAGACAATTTGAAAGACCTTAAATGGATGCCAGAGACA
The DNA here is from genome assembly GCA_016777705.1 of Alphaproteobacteria bacterium. Classification (GTDB taxonomy): domain Bacteria; phylum Pseudomonadota; class Alphaproteobacteria; order Puniceispirillales; family Marisalimonadaceae; genus Marisalimonas. The sequence goes on from JADHQW010000089.1 coordinate 5,474, forward strand.
TGTGCCTATAAATTATTAAATGAAGGGAAAACCCTTCCCTATTGGCACCCTTTATTATGTGGTAATGATAAAGAAATTGTAAATAGTGGAAATAGTGTGAAAAATAGAGTAACAAATGAAAATATAATTAAAATTAAAAATTTACCTGATTATATTTTCAATTGGTAAAAGCTTTAGGAATAAAACATGTCAAAAAATATGTGGATATTAGCAGCTCTAATATCTGTTTTAGTTATAGCGTCTATATATAGAGAACAATCTGGAATGAAAACACCAGATCATCTTAAATGTAAAGAATCAATGTTTCAACAAATGTTTACAGATCAATGCACGCCTAGATCTGGTATACAAAAATTACAATAAATCATCTAGAGTTTGTATAACATGAAAATTGCAATAATTGGTTCAGGCATTTCAGGGCTTTCATCAGCTTTACTTTTGTCTCAAAAACATGACGTTACATTAATCGAGTCAGATAATAGATTTGGTGGTCATGCAAACACAGTTAATGTTATAGAACAAGAAAATACAATTCCTGTAGACACTGGTTTTATAGTATATAATGAATTGAACTATCCTAATTTAGTTGGTTTTTTTAAATGGTTAGAAGTAGAAACTATAAGTTCTGACATGTCATTTGCAGTATCAGCCAGAGATGGAGACTTAGAATATTCTGGGTCATTAATTGGTTTGTTTGCTCAAAAGAAGAATTATTTCAATCTAAATTTTTATATAATGTTAAAGGATATTTTTGTTTTCTTTGTGTTTGGTTACAAATATGCTTTTCAAGTGAATGACAGTGAAACATTAAAACAATATATTAAGAGATGTAAGTTTAGTAGTCAATTTGTTAACGATCACCTTATACCAATGTCGTCTGCTATATGGTCATGTCCTGAAAAAGAAATTTTAAACTTCCCTGCAAAAAGCTTATTAACTTTTTTTAAAAATCATCAATTAATTAATTTTATTATTAGACCCAAATGGAGGACAGTTAAAAATGGCTCTAAACAGTATGTTGATAAAATTATTGATAAATTAAAACTAAACAAAAAGAATAGAATTTTATTGAACGCAAACATAAAATCCATATCTAATAAAAATAAAAAAATAAAGATTAAATTTGATAATAAAAATGATACTTTTGATAAAGTTATTATGGCAACACATCCGGATCAAACTATTAATTTGATAGAAAATTTAGATTATAAATCGAAAGACGTATTGAGTAAATTTAAGTATCAAAAAAACACAGTCTATTTACATTCCGACACAAGCTTAATGCCCCAAAACAAAAAAACTTGGTCAAGTTGGAATTACCTATCTACAGAAAAAATCATTAATAAATCATCAGTAACTTATTGGATGAATATTTTACAAAACCTTAATACTTCTTTAAATATTTTTGTTAGTTTAAACCCATATAAAAAACCAAAAAAAGAGTTAATTCATAAAATATTATATTATGAACACCCAGTTTTTAATCTAGAAACAAATAAAGCTCAAAATGAACTAGATTCTATACAAGGTAATAATAATATATATTATACTGGTGCTTGGACTGCATATGGATTTCATGAAGATGGAATAAAATCAGCTGTAAAAATTACAAAGTTGTTAGACGTTAAAATTCCATGGGACACAAATTAAATTGAATAATTATAAGAAGTCTTCTGAAATTAATATAAAATTATTTGAAGGTTTAATAAATCACAATCGTACAGGGAAAATAAACCATTTTTTTAAAAATAAAATTAACGCCATTTTATTAGATTTAAAAAAAGACAATAATGATAATTTTAAAAAGCCTTCCTTTTTTTCAACTGATAAGTTCAATTTTTTTGGTTGGTCAGCTTCAGATCATGGACCAAGAAAAAAAGGAACTAATAAAGATGATTTATATGAATACATATTAAGTTTAATTACAAACTCGTCTTATGATAAAAATAAAATTAAGGATATAAAATTATTAACATTTCCAAAAGTGTTTGGTTATGGTTTTAACCCTTTGTCTGTTTACTTTTGTTATAATTCCACGAACCTTTTAGTACATACTGTTTTTGAAGTTAAAAATACTTTTGGAGATATTCATCATTATGTTTTAAAAAACACTGATAAAAAAGTAATTACACAAAGAGTATTGAAAAAGTTATTTGTCTCCCCATTCTATAATAAGAATGGTCACTATAATTTATTTGCAAAACATATAGATAAAAAGATAATAACATCTGTAGAATATGTCATGAATAATAATACCGTCTTTTTTGCATCTATGAATTTAAAGGAAATTCAATTTAATAACTTAAATATTTTAAAATCAATTTGTAAACTCATTGTTTTTCCTGGAAAAATTTGGATCAATATTCATTTACAAGCTTTTCTACTTTGGCTAAAAAAAGCCAGAATTTACAAAGTTCCTAAAAGTGAAACAATAAAGCATTCTTTTGGAAACCATCTGCCTAAAGATAAATAAAAAATTAAGAGTTAGTAAATAAGGAAAAAAAATGAATTTTTGGGACAAAATATTTTTAAAAGGTATTAAAAAATTTCCTTATGGTTCTCTTCAAATAGAATGGCCTGATGGAAAATCTCAAAAGATAGATGCTATTCACAAAGGTCCAAACGCTAAATTAAAAATAGTTGATTCAAATGTAGTAAGAGAAATAATCCAAGGTGGTTCAATTAAATTTGCAGAGCTATATATAAGTAAACGAATTATAACAAATAATTTAACAAATTTAATGCA
>JADHQW010000090.1 GCA_016777705.1 Alphaproteobacteria bacterium
GTCTGAAGAAAAATGACCAAGTACCTTTTGACGTAACAACAACTCAACCAAAATGTATAATAGCAGACATTATTATGCAACCTGAAGAAACAAAGTTACTTAAGCAGGCCAAATTAATTGGAAGACCTATTCATTATGGGAAATCTATGATAGAAAGCCAAATTGATTTGGTTGGTGACTTTTTAAATCTTTGGTAAAATTGAATAGGGGAAAAAATGGATAAAGCAGTTTGGGACGAAGAAAAATTAAATAAATTAAAATCACTCTGGGAAGAGGGTTTGCCTATAACTAAGATTGGTGTCGAATTAGGCGTCTCAAGGAATGCTATAGCAGGGAAAGCTCACAGAATGAATCTTCCGAAAAGAAATTCACCAATTTCTAAACTTGGAGATCCTAGGAAAAATCAAAAGAAAAATGAAGAACAAAAAAATAAAGACTTACCTCTAAAAATCATATTAAGAGATGTTGAATGGTCAAGAAACAGGTGTTGTTGGCCAATAGGTGATCCTAAACTTCCAGGTTTTTCTTTTTGTGGTGCTTCCATAAACCCAGGTAGACCCTATTGTGCCGAACATTCGAGTTTAGCTTACACAAATACCAGGGAAAGCTAATAATAAAGATTATGAATTCTTTTGTAAAAAAAAGAGAAGATTATAAACCACTATTATGGCTTCCCAAAAATATATTTTTGGATATAAAAATTTATGAAGGTTTTTCGTTGATAAATTCCGAAATCCTTTTTAAAAAAAATGATCTACCCTATAGTCAAAATTTAGATTTAGATAATTTTATTGAGTTAAATGGCGTTAACTTAGAGACTATCAATTTTTCGGTTTTAATGGATAATGATAAAAGCATTGATGTAGATCTTAAAACGCTCCAAAAAAAAAATGAAGTTTTATTATTGCCAGTTTCTAATGATGCATCTTCAATTAAAATAATTTCACAAGTTAAAGTTTTTCCTAAAGAAAATACTTCTTTAGAAGGTTTGTATGAGAGTAATCAAATGTTCTGTACTCAATGCGAACCTGAAGGTTTTAGAAAAATCACATGGTTTACAGATAGGCCAGATTGTCTAGCAATTTTCAAAGTTAGAATTGAAGCATCTAAACGTTATAGTACTATGTTATCCAACGGAAATTTAATTGAAGAGGGAATTGTTACAGATAAAGGTATTAACTCTGAAAGACATTTTAAAATTTGGAGTGATCCATTTCCAAAGCCATCCTATTTATTTGCGTTAGTTGTAGGTAATTTAGAACTTTCTGAATCTTCATTTACTACATCTTCAAATAAAAATATAAAACTACAAATTTTTACAGAAATAGGGAACAAACATTTAACTTTACATGCTATAAAAAGTTTAAAAAAGGCAATGGCTTGGGATGAAGAAAATTATGGATTAGAGTATGACCTTAAAGTTTTTATGATTGTAGCCGTTAGTCATTTCAATATGGGCGCAATGGAAAACAAGGGGCTAAATATTTTTAATTCTAAATTTGTTCTGGCAGATTATGAAACGGCAACTGATATAGATCTAGGAAATATAGAATCCATAGTAGCACACGAGTATTTTCATAATTGGACAGGAAATAGGATAACTTGTAGAGATTGGTTTCAATTAACATTAAAGGAAGGTTTAACTGTTTTCAGAGATCAAGAGTTCTCTGCTGATATGAATAACAGAAGTGTTAAGAGAATTGAAGATGTTTTATTACTTAGATCTATTCAATTTCCTGAAGATGCAGGCTCTAATAGCCATGCGATAAGACCAGAACAGTATCTGGAAATAAATAATTTTTATACTCCGACTATTTATGAAAAGGGAGCTGAAATTATTAGAATGATTTTTAATTATCTAGGAGAAAAAAAATATAGGCAGGGAATGGATAATTACTTCACTCTTTATGATGGTCAAGCTGTAACATGTGAAGATTTTTTAAAATCTCTCTCTTTAGGTAGTAAAGAAAATTTAGACATATTTAAAAAATGGTATAGCCAATCAGGAACTCCAAAAGTAGATATATTAAGAAAAAAAATTAAAAATGGTTGCCATTTTAATATCTCACAATCAATAAATAATGAACCGAGTGAATTACCCATTCCAATAAAAATATCTCTAATTGATAAAAATGGATCTTTAATTAAGTTTAAGATAAATGATTCAAAATTAAAATTTGAACATGTTTATTTATTGTCTAAAAGTTATGATAATATTAATATATATTCTCAAACTTCAGAGTTTACTCCTTCTTTGTTACGAAACTTTTCTGCTCCAGTTATTTTAAAGACTGACTTAACAAATGATGATTATCTAAAGATTTTAAAATTTGATAGTGATGGTTTTAATAGATGGGATGCTATTCAAAATCTATTTTTAGATAGTTATTTAGATAAAAATACTCTTTCTTCTATAATCCCAGTTTTACAAAACTTATTATCTCAAAAATCTTTAAATGCTTCTTTGCTTTCCCATTTGTTTGATGTTCCATCCAGAAACACATTTGAAAATTTTTTAGATATTTCTGATCCAATTGAGGTTTTTAACAAAAGAAAAAAAATTATGAAAAAAATTGGAAATGCTCTAGAGGATGTTCTGGAAATTAAGGCTTTAGATTTTTATCATAATGATATTGAAGATGATACAAAAGAAGGCGAAAGAACTTTACTAGCAAAAATACTAAATTACTTAGTACTAATTAATAATGAGGTAGGTGTTAATTTAGCTAAAAAGATCACCTCAAGTAAAAATATGACATTGTCAATTTCTGGACTCAAATCTTTATGTGTTTATGGAACAGATATACCATTTAATTTCTTAGATAAATTTTACTTAAAATGGAAAGAAGATAGCTTGGTAATAGAGAAATGGTTTGAATTAATGTCTATATTAAACGTAGAAGGTCAAGGATTAAATTTTATAAACGACTTGTTATCACATGAAGCCTTTGAGTATAAAAATCCTAATAAAATTAGATCAGTCTTAGGTACATTTCAGAGAGAAAATGTTTTGCTTTTTCATGCCAATAATTCATCTGGCTATAACTTTATATCTAACCAAGTTAGGTTGATTGATAAAAATAACCCTCAAGCTGCTGCAAGATTAGTTTTACCATTAACTAGATTTACTAATTACGATGAAACAAGAAAAAATAAAATGAAAAAAGCTCTTAAAGATATTTCTGATGGACAGATTTCATCAGATTTATCTGAGATAGTAAATAAAGCTCTAATTTAAAATTTATTTTTTAGTCAAAAAATTTGGAATTTGACCACTTTCTTTAAAATTTAAAAAGTTTTCAATAGGCAGAAAATTAACTTTCTTAAATTTCTTGTTTGTTTCTTTAATTTTTTGATTGTTTTGTTCCGAAGATATGTTTTTAAAATCAGTACTTTCTGAGTTAATATCATTAAAATGATATGTTTGAATACTTTTTTTAATTAACTTTTCAATTGTTAAAACATTTTTTTCATCACCATCTTCACAAAAAGTAAAAGCCTTTCCTCTAAGTCCAGCCCTTCCAGTTCTTCCAATTCGATGAACATAATCTTCAGGATTAATAGGTACATCATAATTAAACACGTGGCTTAAACCAGCCACATCTATTCCTCGAGCTACGACGTCGGAAGCAATTAAAATTTTGGATAGTCCATCTTTGAAATCCTCAAGAGATTGTATTCTAGAACTTTGGCTCATATCGCCATGTAGACAAACTGTTTTAAAATTATTTTTTTTTAAAAATGTGTTAACTTTATTAATATCTACTTTTCTGTTACAAAAAATTACTGCATTTTTAACCTTTTCAATATTTAATATTTTTCTTAAATCATTTAATTTATTATTTTTTATGGTCTTTATCAAAAAACTTTCGATATTTGAGGACGTACTTGAATGTGGGCTAATTGAAATTTCTTTAGGGTTTATAAGAAAATTTTCTCCAATGTTTCGTATTTCATTAGAAAGAGTAGCTGAAAAAAATAATGTTTGTCTTATTTTGGGCAAAAGTTTATTAATTTTTATTATATCAGGAATAAAGCCCATATCAAGCATTCGGTCTGCTTCATCTATTATAAGTATTTTTAAATCCTTTAATATTACTTTGCCTCTGTCTATATGATCTAAAAGCCTGCCGGGAGTGGCGACAAGCACATCTACACCTTTTGCTAATTTATTATCTTGTTCAACAAAAGAAACACCTCCAATTAATAATGCCATTTGAAGTCTTAAATGTTTATTTATTAAGTTGAATTCTTCAGAAACTTGCATTGCTAACTCTCTTGTAGGAGCTAGCACTAAAGATCTTGGCATTCTAGATTTAGCTTTACCTGTGTTTAATATTTCTACTAAAGGCATTATAAATGATCCAGTTTTACCAGTTCCAGTTTGTGCACACCCAAGCAAATCTCTTCCCATCAAAACTTGTGGAATTGCTCTTTCTTGTATTTCAGTTGGATTTACATAGCCTTTTTCTTTAATAGACTTTAAAATTTCTGAACATAAACCTAGTTTTTCAAAGCTCACAAATATTCCTTAATTACTTATTTCAAGCTTTATTGCTTTGTTATTATAAAAAGTCAATTAAAACTAATTAGAGCGACTTAATTATATATCGTATTCATCAACTAAATTAGCGTTTTCTTGAATATATTTAAAACGAAGCTCAGGTTTTTTCCCCATAAGAATATTAACTAGTTCATCAACTAATCGCCTGTCATCTGCTTCATTTATATCTCTTTTAGGGAGTGTAATTTTTAACAAAACTCTTGTTTGAGGGTTCATAGTTGTTTCTTTTAATTGTGATGGAGGCATTTCGCCCAATCCTTTGAACCGACTAACTAAACCTTTTCCAGAAAATTTATCATTTATAATCGCATTTTTAGCATCTTCTGTTTGTGCATAAAATGATTTACCATTTAGAGTAATTCTATACAAAGGTGGTTGAGCTAAGTATAAATTGCCTTTTTCTATAATCTCAGGAAAGTTATTATAAAAAAAAGTCAAAAGTAAAGCCGCAATGTGAGCGCCATCAACATCTGCATCTGTCATTATTATGATTTTGTTGTATCTCAAACTATCAATATATTTAGAAGAAGTATGATTTAATCCCATTGCTTGTTTTAAATCGTTGATTTCTTGGTTTTGAGCAGTTTTTTCGTTTGAAGCGCTGGCTACATTTAGAATTTTACCCTTTAAGGGCAAAACAGCCTGCGTTTTCCTGTCTCTAGCTTGTTTAGCAGATCCTCCAGCACTATCACCTTCTACAATAAAAAGTTCAGATTCTTCAAATTTATTGCTAGAACAATCTGCTAATTTCCCTGGTAGACGAATCTTCTTTGTTATTGTTTTTCTTAATACATCTTTTTCTTTTTTCTTTCTTTTTCTTTCTTCATAATAGCTAATTGTTCTGTTAAGGATTGCTTGACCTTTTTCAGTGTCATTAGACAGCCAGGTTTCAAACCTATCTTTAATGGCTGTTTCTACAAGTTTGGTAGTTGATGAATTAACTAGTCTTTCTTTAGTTTGTCCTTGAAATTGAGGGTCTTTAATAAAAACAGATAATATTGACCCAGTTGCAAGCATTAAATCATCGTAAACAAGCTCATTAGCTTTTTTAAAACCTTTTATAATAGCAAAATTTTTTATACCTTTTGTTAATGCTTGTCTGAAACCTAATTCATGAGTTCCACCAAGAGGAGTAGGAACAGTGTTACAAAAAGTTTCTACAAAACTATTTTCATTCTCAACAAACCATCTAATTGCCCATTCTACAGTTTCTTCTTCTATTTTAACATTGTCTTTAAAAGATGAGGTTGTGTACATTGGAGTATTAGATGTTTTAGAATGCATATATTCGCTTAATCCATCCAAAAAACATAATTTTTTTGATGTAGGTATAATGCTGCTGTCAGTTAATAATGAAGAGTGACATTTCCAATCAATTTGAACTCCGGCAACAAGATATGCCTTATATTCTAAAATCTTATAAATTTTTTCAGGACTAAAAATATGGGTGTCTACAAAGATAGTATTATCTGGTTTAAATGTTATTGTTGTTCCATTAGCTTTTTTAGTAGGCTCTATTTTTAAGAGTGTTGTGGTAGGTAATCCTTTTGAAAACTCTTGTCTATACAAAAAACCTGACCTTATTACTTCTACTTTCATATGCTCCGAAAGAGCGTTTACAACTGACGCTCCTACACCGTGCAAACCTCCAGATGTTGTATAATTTTTATTAGAAAACTTGCCGCCAGAATGTAATGTAGTCATAATTACTTCTAATGCGGATTTGTTTTTAAATTTTGGATGATTGTCAATAGGGATACCCCTACCATTATCACTTATCTTTATAAAGTTATTTTCTAAGAGTTCTACCTTTATAGTGGTTGCGTGCTTTGCAACAACTTCGTCAATACAATTGTCAATTATCTCTACAGCTAAATGGTGTAAAGCATTTTTATCTGTTCCACCGATATACATTCCTGGTCTGTGACGGACAGGTTCAAGGCCTTCTAAAACTTCAATTTCTGAAGCTGAATAAGGATTTTGGTTCAATAAATTCTCTTTCATAAATTTTTTTTATCACATTATCTAGTATTTATTAATGAATAGGGTACAACATTTAGCAGTAATTATATTATTTGAAAACAAAAAAAACCCAACATAATGTTGGGTTTTTTTTATATCTTAGAAATTAGCTAGAATAGTACATTTTAAATTCAACTGGGTGAGGAGCATGTTCAAATTGAACAACTTCTTCCATTTTTAAATCAATGTAAGCTTCAATTTGGTCTTCAGTGAAAACCTCACCCTTTGTTAAAAAAGACATGTCTTCTCTAAGCGCATCTAGTGCTTCTCTCAAAGAACCACAAACAGTAGGTATACTTGCAAGCTCACTAGCAGGAAGCTCATATAAGTCTTCATCCATTGCATTACCAGGGTGGATTTTGTTCTGAATACCATCTAAACCAGCCATTAGCATGGCAGAAAATGCTAAGTAAGGGTTCGCCGTAGCATCAGGAAATCTTACTTCAACTCTTTTGCCGTTTGGACTGTCAGTAAAAGGTATTCTGCAAGAAGCTGATCTGTTCCTAGCTGAATATGCTAAAATAACAGGTGCTTCATAACCAGGTATCAATCTTTTATATGAATTAGTTGATGGGTTAGTGAAAGCATTAAGCGCTTTAGCATGCTTAATGATCCCACCTATATAGTACAAACACATTTCTGAAAGCTCAGCGTATTGGGTACCGGCAAACAAAGGCTTACCATCCTTCCAAATTGACTGGTGACAATGCATTCCAGTACCATTATCACCCGCAACTGGTTTAGGCATAAAAGTAGCAGTTTGACCAAAAGAATGGGCTACATTCTGAACAGCATATTTATATAATTGGACGTTGTCGGCAGTATCAATCAATGTTCCAAACATCATTCCTAGCTCGTGTTGTGAAGGTGCAACTTCGTGATGATGTTTTTCCATTGGCACTCCCATATCAACAAGGGAAAGAACCATTTCGCTTCTTAAATCTTGAGCAGAATCAACTGGTGGTACTGGAAAGTAACCCCCTTTGATGCCAGGTCTGTGGCCCATGTTACCTTCTTCAAAACTTTTTCCCGAGTTATATGGTCCCTCAGACGAATCTATTGTATAGGACGCAGAATGCATTTCAGCTTCATATTTAACGTCATCAAAAACAAAAAACTCAGGTTCAGGACCAAAATATGCAGTATCACCTATACCGATTGAACTCATATACAATAAAGCCTGTTTAGCAGTTGATCTAGGGTCTCTTTCGTAAGGGTTTCCAGATATTGGATCCAAAACATCACAAAAAATTGATAATGTTGGTTGTGAGAAGAAGGGATCAACTATACTTCTTGAACAATCGGGCATAAGCTTCATGTCTGACTCATTGATAGCCTTCCAACCTGCAATTGAAGAACCATCAAACATAAACCCTTCCGCAAGGCTTTTCTCGTCAATAGTACTAACATGTTGAGATACATGTTGCATCTTGCCTCTTGGGTCGGTGAAACGAAGATCTACAAATTGAATTTCTTTTTCTTTGATAATATCCATGATTTTTTTAGCGTCTGACATCTTGTGATTACTCCATTTATAATTTAAATTGCATCATTACCTTTTTCACCCGTTCTAATACGGATAGCCTGATCAATAGATGACACAAAAATTTTACCATCACCAATTCTACCAGT
>JADHQW010000091.1 GCA_016777705.1 Alphaproteobacteria bacterium
TTTTCTTCTATTAACTCTAGAGCCTCTTCTCCGTTTCTTGCTTTTATACAAATAAAACCAGAACTTTTAAGGTTAAAGGCCATTAACTCTAACTGATTAGGTTCATCGTCGGCTATTAAAATTGTAGTTTTGTTCATATAGATGCTTCCCTTATAATTAATCAGGTACTTTTAAGCTTGTTTCATCAGCTTTTGGTCGGTGATCAGATAAAACGCTACCATTAACCAGAAAATAAACTTGCTCAGCAATATCAGTCACATAATCTGCAACTCTTTCGATATTTTTAGCGATAAATAAAAGATGTGCACCAGTTGGAGCAAAATTTTTATTTCTTTGCATAGATGATATAATTTCAAGGTAATATTCAGTATGTAATTTATCTACTTTAAAATCAGAATTTCGAACCTTTACTGCAAGTTTGTCATCTTCATTCATATAAGCCTCGAGGACATCTTCAAACATTGTTTGTGTTTTCTGACCCATTTTACCAATATTAACTCCAGGTAAGTCCGAATAATTTAGTTCTATCAATAATTTAGTTCTATTTGAGATATTTCTAGAGTAATCACCAATTCTTTCAAAAATAGTTGCTACTTTAAGTGCTACAATAATTCTTCTTAAATCAGCGGCCTGTGGAGCCCTCAGAGCGATAATTTCGAAACCCAATTTTTGTACTTTGTCATCTAGATCGTCTAATATTTTATCACTGTTTATAACTTTTTCAATTTTATCTATGTCTTGAGTTCCAAAATTATTTATACATTTATCAAATTGATCAAGTGCTGTGTTGCCCAATGATAATAAGTTATTATTTAATTTGTTTAAATCTTTATCAAATAATGATGAGATATGATTGTTATCCATATAAGTTTCCTATCCTATTTTTCCTGAAATATAAGCTTCTGTTTGACTATGCTTAGGCCTAGTGAATATATTTTTTGTTTTACCAACTTCAATTAATTTTCCTAAATGAAAATAAGCAGTTCTCTTTGAAACTCGTGCTGCTTGCTGCATTGAATGTGTAACAATTACTATCGAATATTCATTTCCTAACTCATGAATTAATTCTTCAATTTTAGCCGTAGCAATTGGATCAAGAGCAGAGCACGGCTCATCCATTAAAATAACTTCTGGGCTTACGGCTATAGCTCTAGCTATACACAGTCTTTGCTGTTGTCCTCCCGACAGACCGGTTCCTGCGCTTAACAACCTATCGTTAACTTCTTCCCACAATCCAGCTCTTTTAAGAGATTGTTCTACTATACCATCTAAATGATCTTTGTTTTCGCACAATCCATGTATTCTCGGTCCATAGGCTACATTGTCATATATAGATTTAGGAAATGGATTAGGCTTTTGAAAAACCATTCCAATTCTAGCCCTTAATGGCACCACGTCTATTTTTCTATCATAAATGTTTTCATCTTCTAATGTTATCTTACCTTCTACGCGGCATGTATCAATAGTGTCATTCATTCTGTTAAAGCATCGTAGGAAAGTTGATTTTCCACATCCAGACGGACCAATAAAGGAAATGACTTCTTTATTACCTATATCAATAGTAACATTATCAATGGCTTTGTTGTTACCATAAAATACATTAACATTCCTTGCTTTAAGCCTTGCATCTTTTGAAAAAACGTCACCAACTGTCAAATCTAATTTTCTAAAATCATTTTCTTCATTAATCATTAAATAATTCCTTTTACCAACGTCTCTCTAATTTTTTTCTTAAATAGATTGCAAAGGCATTCATAGAAATTAAAAAACCTAACAAAATAATTATTGCAGCACTAGTTTTTTGAATAAACATTCTCTCTGCAAAGTCAGCCCACATAAAGATTTGAACTGGTAAGACAGTTCCTGGATCCATTACACTATTTGGAACATCAACAATAAATGCAACCATGCCAATCATAAGAAGTGGTGCGGTCTCTCCTAATGCTTGAGCCATACCTATGATTGTGCCAGTTAACATTCCTGGCATAGCTAATGGTATAACATGATGAAAAATTACCTGTAACTTTGATGCACCAATTCCATAAGCCGCATCCCTTACAGACGGAGGAACCGCTCTAATAGCTGCTCTAGAAGAAATGATTATAGTAGGTAATGTCATTAAAGCTAAGACCATACCTCCAACTAATGGTATTGACCTAGGCATCCCAAAAATACTAATAAATATTGCTAAGCCCATAATACCAAAAACAACTGAAGGAACAGCTGCTAAGTTATTAATATTAACTTCAATTAATTCAGTAATTTTATTCTTTTTAGCTACTTCTTCTAAATATACTGCAGTTGCAACACCTAGTGGAAAAGCAATTAACAAACAAACTGATAATGTCAAAATTGAACCAAAAAATGCACCTTTAATACCAGCCATTTCTGGATTACCTGAAGCACTGCCATTTAAAATATAATCACTAAACTCATATGAAATACGTCCTTCTTTATCGAGTTTATCTACAAATTTTATGATTTGATCGCTAATTCTTCTCTCAGATTCAGGGGTTTCTCTTTTAATATAACCTCTTAAAAAACTGTCAATATCGTCGTCAAGTGCAAATTTAACACTTGAAATGGTTCCAAATAAGTTTGGGTTTGACTTTACTAAATTAGTTAATCTGACATCCTTACCAGACGAAACCATTTTTTTAGCTTGTTTCTTAGCTTTTCTTCCTTTTGGATCTATTATAGTAAATAAAGCTTCATTTACTATTTTACTTGCTTCTCCATTAAATAATGAATTGTCTGATAAATCTCCCTGCGGATCAATTCTCTCACGATCAAAGTTGATATCAAGTGTAACATAGTACTGAAAAAAACCAGGATAACCTTTTATGAAAATTGAAGAAAATAGAAATATTAAAAAACAAACTGCGAATCCGATAGCAATTCTTCCATATAACTTTAACCTGTTATCTTTTGCTCTTCTTTTTGCAATAGAATTCCTTACAATTTCAGAAGCCCTAGTTGGATTAATTAATTTATTATTCATATTGTTCTTTATATTTTTTTACTATATGCAAAGCATAAAAGTTCATGCCTAGTGTAATAATTATTAATGTGAGTGCCAATGCAAAAGCAGATAAAGTTTTAGCAGACTCAAACTCTTGATCACCAACAAGTATTGTAACAATTTGGGACGTTACTGTTGTAACTGCTTCTAAAGGATTTGCAGTAAGATTAGCAGCCAAACCTGCTGCCATAACAACAATCATAGTTTCACCAACTGCCCTAGATACTGCTAAAATTATGCTAGCTACTACTCCTGGTAGGGCTGCTGGTAATACAATTTTTAATACTGTTTCATTTTTCGTAGAACCAAGACCATAACCTGCATCTCTCAAAGATTGAGGTACAGCATTAATTACATCATCAGATAAGGAGGATATAAAGGGAATAATCATAATTCCCATTACTAAACCAGCTGCTAAAGCGGATTCAGAAGCAACGTCAAGGCCAAAGAATGAGCCTGATGATCTTAAAAAAGGTGCAACTGTTAATGCTGCAAAAAATCCATAAACCACAGTAGGAATGCCAGCCAATATCTCGAGTAAAGGCTTAAAAATAGCTCTTTCTTTTGATGTCGCGTATTCTGAAAGATAAATAGCACTAAATAACCCAATAGGTATAGACACAGATAAAGCTATAAAGGATATTAAAAAAGTACCTGCAAAAAGCGGTACAGCTCCATATTGAGATAAACCCTCTTGACCAGATCCAGCTCTCTCAGCTCCTTCAAATTGAGGATTCCAAACAGTTCCAAAAAGAAATTCATCAAAAGGTATTAGAACAAAAAAACGAATAGATTCAAAAATAACTGAAAATATAATAGCAATAGTTGTCAAGATAGCTATGACAGAACTTATAGCTAGTAGTGTCATTATAATTCTTTCAACAGCATTTCTAGATCTAAACTTACTATTAATTTTTAAAAAACCAAAATAACCAGAAATAATGCTAGTTATAAAACATAAAATAAAGGTAACTATATTTGATTTGAAAACCCACGTTTTCCAAATTTCTGCCGTATCTGATACCCATTGTGGAGGAGCACCAAAAATTAAACCATCTACTGAATTTTTGATTTGAGCCAGAACAATATTAAAATTGTAGTCTTTTGAATTTAGTACATCTAAAGGGATATATATTTTGATCATATATGCAAACACAACATCATCACAAATTGTAAGAACAAAATATAGTCCTAAAGAAGGAAGTAGAGATGATAATAAAACATACAAACCATAATAATGAAATAATGAGTGAAGCTTTTGATTTTGCAAAGTTTTAAGAATATGAGCTTGTCTAAATCCAAAATAAAAAAAAATAAAAGATATAAGAAGGATTAAAAGTAAAAGATAAAAGTTAAACAATAATAATATCCATTTAATAAAGGCTAACTAAAAAAGTTAGCCTTTTGGTTTAATTTATTTTTTTAAATCTGCTGCAGTTAACACGGGTAAACTAGTCATCGCATCTTTGTACTTAGCTCTTTCAGCATCAGGCATTGGTATCATTCCTGCGTCTGATAAAACACCCTCGCTACCCCAATGCTTTGTCCATTCAGCCATATATTCCTTTATACCAGGAACCACATTAATATGTTGATGCTTTACATAGTAATAAAGAGCTCTCGAAACTGAGTAATTATTACCAGCAATATTCTCAAATGTAGGAGCAGTATTACTAATAACAGCACCTTGCAAAGTATCTGAGTTTTGGTCTAAATATGAAAAACCGAATATTCCATAGGCGCCAGTATCTTCATTAAGTTTCTGAACAATTAAGTTATCTTGTTCACCAGCTTCTATGAAAACACCATCAGTTCTCATGGCTCGACATTTTTTGCCTTTTTTATCGCCTCTTTCTTTAGAAGCAGCTTTGGCAATCTTGTCTTTTCCACAATACCCTTTTTGGTTAACCATTTCAGCATAGCTTGCTCTTGTACCTGAAGTTGTTGGAGGTCCATAAACTCTTATTTCAATATTAGGAAGAGAAGGGTTAATTTCACTCCATTTCTTGTAAGGATTTTTTACCCATTTACCATTTATAGGAACCTCTGCAGTTAATGCCTTTCCTAAATCAGATTTTGAAATTTTTAAAAGAGTGCCTTTTTTTGAATTTGCAACAACAATTCCATCATAACCAACTTTAATTTCTGTTAATTTCACACCATTTTTATTACAGTAATCTAATTCTTTTACTTTCATTCTTGATGATGCGTTGCCTATATCAATAAATTTGGTGCCAACTCCATCACAAACACCTTTTTTACCAACTGATGAACCTCCTGATTCGACAACTGGTGTCTTAAAATTAGGGTTTTTACCCAACTGTTCTGCAACTATTCTTGCAAATGGTAAAACAGTTGAAGAACCAGCTAAACTAAGAGTGTCTCTAGCATGGGAATAACTTGAAATTAATATACCTGATATAATTCCAGTAACAAGTAGTGTTTTTTTCATCTATAACTCCGTATAAAGGTTATGTTTCATAATTTGAAACAATGCCTTTATTGATTAAAAACATTACCTTTGTATTTCAGAAATATTACAATTATATGACAAATTTTAATTAAAAAGCAGTAATACTAAATAAATAATAAATAGAACCAGCTAGAGTGGCAGATGCTGGAACCGTAACAATCCAAGCAGCAGCTATGGAAAATAAGAAATTTCTTCTAACTAATTTTCTTTTCGATTTTGATTTATTTGATTTAGAAGGATTTTCAAGGAACTCTCTTAAAAAACCAATACCAAAAATCGCTCCAATGGCTATATGGGTTGAGCTAACAGGCAATCCTAATGTTGTTGCTATTAAAACAGTAATTGCTGATGATAATGCTACACAATATGCCCTAGGAGCATTTAACCTAGTTATTTTTTGCCCAACAGTATTTATTAATTTAGGCCCAAATAATAACAAACCAAGCGCAATACCAATTGCACCAATTGTCATAACCCAAAGTGGAATTGAGACTTTAGATGCTACACTACCTCCTTCTGATAATGTACTCACAATAGCTGCAAGTGGACCAACAGCATTTGCTACGTCATTTGCACCATGCGCAAAACAAAGAAGAGCTACACCAAATAATAAAGGTAAATGAAAAAGTTTATAAATATCTTCTTTTTTATTTTCTAAAAAACTTACTTTATTAGTAATAAATGGTTTTGATAAAAAATATGCAATACTCATAAATACTGGTGTGTAAATGAAAACCTCATTAGTACTAAATTTATATATTTTTTTAAGTCCCTTCAAAGCCATATAAGCTGTAAAAGCACCTGCCATCAAAGATATTAAAATTGGTACCCATGTTTTTGCTGCATTTTTCTTGTCTTTAACATTAAGAATTTTAATTTGTATTATATATAAGAGAAAAGCTGCAACAATACCTCCAAATACAGGCGATATTACCCAACTTGCAGCTATAGCAGCCATTGTACCCCAATTCACAATAGATAGCCCTGCTACCGTTAAGCCAGCACCTAAAATTCCACCAACTATTGAATGGGTCGTTGATACAGGTGAATTAAAAAAAGTTGCAAGATTTATCCATAATGCGGCTGCTAATAAAGCGCTCAGCATTAAATATCTAAAATTAGTAACTGAAACGTCAGTTCCTGGTGAAATAATACCCTTAGAGACAGTGCTTACAACGTCACCACCCGCTAACAAAGCTCCTGAGCTTTCACATACAGCAGCAATTAAAACCGCCGTTCCTACTGTAATAACTTTACCTCCAACAGCAGGACCCATATTATTGGCAACGTCATTGGCACCAATATTTAAAGCCATGTAACCACCAATAATAGCTGCTGCGACTAAGATAAAAGTTTGTTCACTTCCAAGAGACACAAATTGTTCTACTAAAACAGCTACAAGAACCAAGAAAATTGCTGCAACACCAAGAAGAATTAAAAATTTCTTTTGTTCAACCAATTTTCCTTGTGAATACGCCAACCTTCTTAAATCATTAACGTAGCGATAATCCGTATTCTCTTTTTTTACCATAATATATCCATTAAAAATGACATAAGGTGTAATAAATAATTAACAAATATTACAGTTTTATTACATTATAAAAAATAAAGTTTATCTTCTTAAATAATTAAATTTTTCCAATACCTTTATTAAGAATAATGGAAGGTGAGACCTTTTCCATTCACCTGCTACAAACTTATTAGCTTCGCTATAAGTAGGATAAACATGAATTGTACCTAAAATTTTGTTTAGGCCTATAGAATGCTTCATTGCTAGAATATACTCAGCAATTAAATCTCCTGCGTGTGAACTAACAATAGTTACACCTAGAATTTTATCCTTGCCTGGTTTTGTTAAAACTTTAATAAAACCTATTCCTTCAGAATCTGTAATAGCACGATCTAAGTGATCAATACCAAAAACTGTTGTCTCATATGGGATATTTAGCTCTTTTGCTTCTTTTTCATTCAAGCCAACTCTTGCTATTTCTGGATCAAGAAATGTAGTCCAGGGAATAATTGAGTAATCAACTTTAAACTTTTTAAAGGGTGAAAATAATGCATTGACCGTGGCATACCAAGCTTGTTGAGCAGCAGTGTGAGTGAATTGATACGGGCCAGTAACATCTCCACAAACAAAAATATTTGATATATTAGTCTGTAAAAATTGATTAGCTTGAATAGTTCCGTTATTACGAATTTTCACTCCTAATTCTGATAAACCAAATCCATTAATGTTAGGACTTCGTCCTAAAGCTAACAAAACTTGATCAAATTCTATGACTTTTTCTTTACCTTTATGATCACAAATCAGTTTATTTGATTTAAAATTTATTGCCTTATGATCAACGAGAACCTTTAAACCTTCTTTTTTAAATCGTTCTTTCACAAGTTGTACAACATCATTATCTTCACGTGACATGATTTGTGAAGACATTTCCACAATAGTTACTTCAGACCCTAAACGACTAAAAGCCTGTGCCATTTCAGATCCAATAGGACCACCACCTAATATGACTAGTTTTCGTGGTAATTTTTTTAAATTCC
>JADHQW010000092.1 GCA_016777705.1 Alphaproteobacteria bacterium
TTAGCTTGAAAATCATTTATATTAGTTGCTAAATTAGATGCGTGAACTTTATCAAATCTTTCCTTCTGCTTTTACAGATATTCAAATAAATAAAATTTTAGACGTTGTAAGTAATCAATCATTATTAAATGCATCTACGT
Source organism: Alphaproteobacteria bacterium (assembly GCA_016777705.1). Classification (GTDB taxonomy): domain Bacteria; phylum Pseudomonadota; class Alphaproteobacteria; order Puniceispirillales; family Marisalimonadaceae; genus Marisalimonas. Next base: position 141 of record JADHQW010000092.1, read on the forward strand.
TTTCTTCTAAAATCCCTTCTGAGGATATTAGGAAAAGCAAAATATGTTGGTTGTCAGAAGATTGGATTAAAAATTTATTATGGGAATATATACTTAAAGTTAATAATAAATCTTTTAAAATTAATGTTGAAAATAATTCAGAAGTTCAGTTTACAGAATATTGTTCTGAAGATAATGGTCATTATGATTGGCACCAAGATGTTAATTGGAATGGACAAATAGATATTGATAGAAAAATATCTATAACAGTACAACTTAGTAATGAAAACGAATATGATGGTGGTAATTTTGAGTTTGCTGAGCTTGAAACTAATACTAATTTTAAATTAAAAGGGACTATAATTATATTCCCTTCATATCTTCGTCACAGAGTTACACCAGTTACATCAGGTGTCAGAAAATCTTTAGTTGCTTGGTTTTCTGGACCTCAATGGAGATAACATATTAAATTATCTTTTTAACCTTCTCCATTTCCATGGTGGTATGAATTGACCAGCCCATAAACCAATTTTCTTTTTTTTTGCTTCTTCTTCTTCTTTTATATAGTCGTTAGAGTATTTTCTATATGCTAAAGCCCATCCACTTTTAACCATTAATGAATTAATATCCTTACCATTAACAAAACATACTGAAATTGATCTGCGATACCTATCAGTTGTTTTCTTTTGGCAAATCACCTTATTTGTTCCAATTATTTTTCTTAATTCTTTTGTAGCTCTTAATCCGCAAGCGTACAAAATGCCTTTGTCGTTTTTGCATTTTTGATGAGTTTCAGGTGTATCAATTCCATGAAATCTTATTTTCTTCGAATTAAGCACTATTGTGTCACCGTCAATAATTCTATTTGATTTACTTATATTTTTTCCAAAAGAATAATTAGATAATAATACAAGTACTAATATTGAGATAATGTTTTGAGTAAGTTTAATCATTTTGATTTTTCTATTTTTTAAAATTAAGGGAAACTCTTGTTGATTAGCTTTTTTGGGTTCCAATGTGTTGGTTGAAGACCTGCTATTTCTGATTTAAATGTTGCTATTTTATCACCCAACAAACATCCAAGAAATACAGTCTTTAAATCAGATCCTCCAAAACAAATACTTGAGATGTTTCTAAGTTTAGTACTTACGATATTATCTAAATGCTTTCTTTCTAAAATACTCTTTTGATATGCTTCTTCAACATAATTTACATGGCTGACATCACTGTCATTTATAATAACTTCTCTTTCACCATTTGAAGAAATTCGAATTAGTTTGTTGCTTACAACACAAGTTACCCAAATTCCGCCTTCAATGTCAAAAGCAAAGCCATCTGGAAATTCACCAATACCAAATTCTACAACTGTTTTTTTATTAAGAAGACGTCCATTTGATGTAACGCTGAATTTTGACAAACATCTTGAAAATGTTTCATTTACATATAAATCACCAGTAACGGGATGAATTAAACATTCATTAGTAAAACCTAAATTATCAGCTACAATTCTTGGTTTTTCTTCATCAATTAAAATAATGAAACCATCTTTAAAATTTGGTTTACAACCTAAAATTCTAGGTATTAAGCGTGTGCTTACTGTAACCCAAACTCGTCCTAAATTATCAATATGGACATAATTTGTTGGTGGTAGTAATTTCCCATTTACCTCTAATAGATAAGGTGTCAGATTGCCGTTTAAATTTAGTTTGTAAACGCCACCATCTTCATCGCCTAAATGAGTTATAAGCCAGCCTCCATCTGGATGGATAGCTATTCCATTCGGTTTTGGTTTAAAATTTCCATTTGCCAGAATAGTTTTTTGGAAACCATTCTTATAAATTAAAGTAACTCCACCACGCCAATCAGCGACGTGTAAGGTTTCTTCTTTATCAACTAAAACACATTCTGGGCGTTTTAAATTATTTCCAACAAATTTTAAATCATTAAGGTCTATCAACTAAATTTCCATCAGACATTTTTGTCCCAGCAAGCGAACTTATTTTTCCTGAAACAGGTATCATTGACCTCATCTGCAATGCCCAAATATTTTCAATTAAAGTTGCAACCCAAATTCCTTTTGCTGTTCCATAACTTTTTTTATTTTTTGTTCTCCTATTAAATTCAACCAGACATTGTAAAGTTTTGTCTGTCTCATTAATTATCTCACATTTATCTAAAGTTGAATAACTCCACTCTTCTAGTTTAATCATTTGATCAAATTGTATTTGTAAGGATTCCCAAAAAACATCCCCATTTTCATATATTGTGGGTTCGTTCCCATTTGAGTGTGTTACATGAGGAAAATGCAGATTTTGTATGATTTGATTTTTATCAACAGTATTAAAAGCCTCAATAAAATTATAAAAAGACTTTATTCCTGGGTGCTTGTTATCCATGATTATCTCTAACATATTACTAACTTGGAATAGATTGTTATTAATAATAGTTAAAATTTAATTTTAGTGTAAAGTTTTTTATCTTCTTTTAGGAAATTTCAAAGTAATATCTTGTTTCCTTATGCGTTCTCTAACAAATATATATATACCAGCACTAATAATTAAACTTATACCTATAAATGTTCTTAATGTAGGAATTTCACTAAATAACAAGTACCCAATTATTATTGACCAAATGATTAATGAATATTCAAATAGTGAAACAACGGATGGGGAATAAGAACTATATGCTTTAAATATACAGACAAAGGATATTGAAGCTGTTGCTCCCATTATTAAAATATATTTCCAGGCATAAGTCGTATTACTAAACCATTCTCTAAAAATAAATTGCATTGTAGGATCATTGTATTTATTAAATTCACCTGAACCAAAAAAGATAAATATTATTAAACATAATCCAATTGCCAAAGTGTAAAAGTAAAATAATTGGGTATAAAGGTTGTCCTTATCAGAAGTGATTTTAGTAATAGTCATTGATATTGCATAGAAAAAAGCGCATAAGACTGGTAATAAATTTTTATACTCAAATTCTGAGAAGTCTGGATTTAAGACTATATAAATTCCAATAAATCCTAAAAATATAGCAGACCATCTTCTAATACCAATTTGTTCTTTTAAGAAAAACTTTGCAAATATTGATATAAAAAAAGGGCTTGAAAAAAAGAGCGCATTTGCCATGGCAAGTGACATATAAGTTAGTGAAATAAAGAAAAAACTGAATGCAAAAAAGTGTAATACTACTCTTATTACTGTCAAAAAGGGATATTCTGTTTTAAACTTTATTTTTTGTTTTTTAAAGAATAAATAAGCTCCAAGTATAACGCTAGCTATGAAAATTCTACCGAAGTAAATTTCGTACAATGCAGCTTTTTCAAAAACAAATTTTATTAATGCGTCTTGAAAAGAAAATAAAGCCATTGAAACCAGTACTAATATTATGCCTTGAGAATTATTTTCTTCGTTCATCTAGTTCAGCCTTTTTCTAATAAAAATTTTGTTCAACAAAAAAAATAAATTTTATATAAGTCATGCTCATAATCATAATTGCCAATCAATAGGTTTTATATTTCTCTCAGTTAGATACTTATTAGTTTTTGAAAAAGGTTTTGAACCTAAAAAACCATTATGAGCAGAAAATGGAGAAGGATGAGTGCTTTCAATAACTAAATGTCGTTTTCTATCTAAGAATTCACCTTTTTCTTGAGCTTTTTTACCCCATAATATGAAAACAATATTATTTTTTTTTATATTAATTACTTTCAAAACTTCTGTAGTGAAGATTTCCCAGCCTTTACCTTGATGTGATCCTGGCAAACCTTTTTCTACTGTTAAACTACTATTCAGTAATAAAACTCCTTGTTTTGCCCAATTTCTTAAGTTTCCACTCTGAGGAGAAGTTAACCTTAAATCTGTAAATAATTCTTTATAAATATTTTGTAATGATGGAGGTATCTTAATAAAATCTTCAACTGAAAAACTTAAACCGTTTGCCTGTCCTTTCCCATGATATGGATCTTGACCTACAATAACTACTTTTACATTTGTTAGAGGGGTGAGGTTAAATGCATTAAAAATCTGATCCATTGGAGGGAAAATCTCTTTTCCACTTGAAAGTTGTTCTCTCAGAAAAACTCTAAGTTCTGACATGTATTGTGAATTAAACTGATTTAAAAGCTCATTTTTCCAACTTTCATGAATTTTAATGTTTTTCATTTTAAGGTCACTGATTTGATATTTGAAAATTTGAATCAAGTTTTGTCATCTAGTATGCCAATCTTCATTTAATGGTCGTGCACTATTTAATTCTGCATACCCAGCACCTGTAGTTCCTGTTGGTTTATGTCCAAAGTAACGAGGGTCTTGAGGTTCATTTTCAGGCTGATAACGAACATCACATGTTAAACGTATTTTTTTGTCTTTGGCGTGATTTTCAAAGGTTCCGTGTACTGTATACATTCCAAAAATAAGCGCGTCACCAGGCTTGAATTCTGCTGTAAGGATTTTTGTGTTTCTTTCTTGTGCAAATTGAACTGGATGTTTATCAATAGTAGCTTTTTTATTTTTATTAAGGTCAACATCAAAACCCTTAAATTGTTGAAAAATATCTTTATATTTGTGTGATCCTTCAATAATAAACAATGGTCCTTTATCAATTGTTATGTCTGTAAATACAAGCCAACAAGTTAAAACCTTTTCAGTTTTGCGTGTAAAAAAACCTGCATCACAATGCATGGCAGTAAATTTACCATCTGCAACCGCTCTTAAAAAAATAAAATCAAACCCTTTAGCAGAAGATCCAAAAATTCTTGTGAAAACACTTTCTAAAACATTTCCATTAGTTATATCTCTAAGGGACTTAGTGGAACTTACATTTTCCCAGAAAACACCTCTATCTTTATGTATTTGATCTCTAATTGATTCACCTGATGCAATTCCGTCTGAAAATGGATCTTTCAATTCTCTAACTTCATTCAGAGTTTTAAAAATATCATTTCTAGCCCTGATTATTTTTTCAGGGTCAATAACATTTTTTAAAAATAAATATCCGTCTTGTTCAAGAGAATTTCTGAGCGAAGTATCGTCAGATTCTCCCAAATAGGTTTCTTTTAAATCACCTAAAAGCTCATGAGGCACTTTAATTCCATTAATAAGTGCATCCAATTATTTTCTCCTTAAAAATATTTTACACAAAATGTTTCAACATTTTATTTTTAGTAAATTTAACAATCGAATTTAAGTCAATTAAATTTTTTTTAAATATTGAATTTATCTTCACAGAGGAGTTATTCTTTAAAATTATAAATAAAAAGGGAATGTTGAATTGATAATTAGCGCTATAAAAACTAAGATTGTTAATATCCCTTTTGTAGACCCTCCTAAAACAGGCTTCTTAACTCTTGAAAAAATTGATTTGTTAATAGTTCAAGTTGAGACAAAAGAAGGGGTAATTGGTACTGGGCATCTTCATCCTCTTTCTGGTGGATTAAAGACATTAGAGATGTGTATTCATGAAATGTTAAAACCGCTTTTGATAGGAGAGACAATTGATAACATTGAGGCCTTATGGACTAAAATGTGGAAGGCTACTTTCATACAAGGAAGAATGGGTATAACTGTAATGGCCATGTCAGCATTAGATATTGCTTTATGGGATTGTTATGGGAGAACAAAAGAAATGCCACTCTGGAAAATATGGAATGGGACACAGAGAGATTTTCCAGTTTATGGATCAGGGTGTTATAGAGGGTTAGGCCATGATGGGATGATTAAAAAAGCTAAAAATTATATTAACAAAGGCTTTAAATCTATAAAAATGCAGGTTGCTCATTGTTTTAATAATGACGAAGATATTGTCAATGTTAGAGACATGCGCGAAGAAATTGGTGAAGATATAGGAATTATGATTGACGTAAATCAAGGTTGGTCGGTAGATGAAACAATTAAAGTTAGTAAAAGTATAGAAAAATATAATCCAGAATGGTTAGAAGAACCAGTTATGGCAGACGATTTTGATGGTTATGAAGAAATATGCAACTCTACTTCAATACCAATAGTCACAGGTGAAAATAACTTCACTCATCATGATTTACTTCCATTAATGAAAAATAGAAAAATACCTATTCTACAACCTGATATAATGAGGGGTGGATATACAAATTTAATTCATACTTCTAATTTAGCTAATCAATATGGAATTGAAATTGCTCCACATATGTTTCCTGAACTTTCAATTCACATTGTTGCCTCAATAAAAAACCCTTCCTGGCTTGAGTATATGGGGTGGTATGACCACCTCTGGGAGGAGCCATTAATCCCTGAAAACGGAACTTTAAAACCAACTGAACGACATGGCCATGGAATGGACTTTAAGTCAGAAATTGGCTCTTTTAAAAGTTAAGAAATGTTTGGTTATATATTTGTAAATTTAATTTTACCTATGTTAGGCTTTAAGGATAATTTAGTTATGTGAGGTTAAAATGAAATTTAAGATTACGAGAGCTAATGAAAATAGTTTTGATTCCGGATTGAGAGGTTTCTTTGCTTATAAAAATTTAGGTATTGAAGAAGCTACTTCAGGTAATTTTGGAGCTAATGTAATAAAGGCAGTTGAAGGTAAGCATGCCAACGGCGAATGGCATTACCATAAATTAAATTTCCAAATGGTATATATTTTAAAAGGTTCAGTTGAATTCGAATATGAGGGAGAGGGAACATTTGTTTTAAATGAAGGAGATGTTGTTTATCAACCACCTGAAATTCATCATAGAGAAATAAAACATTCTGATGACCTTGAATTAATAGAAATAACAAGCCCAGCTCAATTTGAAACAGTTTCATTAAAAGGCTAGGTAAAGTTTTCTAAGGGTTTATATTTATGAAATGGGAAGTGTCCAAAATTTCAATACCAGTTTTTGATCTAGGGGAATCTATTAAATTTTATAACTTTATTTTAGGTAATGATATTGAAACAAAAATTAATGATGTGGATTCTTTAGATGAATACTTTGTTATTGGAGGAAACATAGAGCTTTGTTTATACAAGTTAAAAAATCAATTAAGTAATAATCGTATTTTACAAAGTAGAAGAACTTTCCCAACGTTAGCACTTAACGACTTAGATTTAATAGTAAAGAGCTTAAAAGATGGTGGTATAAATTATTCTATTAATGAATATGAAAAATCTATAATCATTCAAGAACCTGGATTGAATTTTATTGAGCTTGTTAACTTAGAAACATCAAAAACACTCTCCTACAGAGAAGAAAATAATAAATGGCATTTTCATCATGTAAACCTTGAATGTTACGATGTAAGGTCATCAGTAAACTTTGTTTCTCAATATTTAAAAATGAAAGAGGGTACTTGGAAGGCCCCAATTGAATTGGGTAAAGTAAATATAAAATCAAATCAATTAGCTATTTTTAACTTAGATGATAATCACTCTGGAATTCATATAAACAAAGCTGATTTTACTTTTAGTTCGAGAAATAATTTTATGCATAACCCAACAATTGGAGGTCACCCAGCATTTAATGTTAAGGACATTAAACTATTTATAAAAAAGCTTAAATCTTCTGACATTGCTGTTACAGATGCAAAAATTTATGCAATGCCAAATATACATCAAATTTATTTTTTTGATCCAAGTGCAAACATTATTGAGGTAAATCAAAATATAAATTAAATTTAAATATTTGGGATTAGTAATTTTGTCAGAACTTTTTAAAGAATTAGATTATCAAAAGACACCCTTAGGTGAAATTTCTTTGAGAAGAAGAAAGCAATTAAAATTAGATAAAGATATTTTTGAAGTTATCCTAAATGACGAACATTTGATGTCTAATTTATTTGTTTCATCAGAAGTTGCTTTAGCATCTATCCCCTTGAAAGAAATGAGAACTAAATCTCCAGATATTTTAATTGG
>JADHQW010000093.1 GCA_016777705.1 Alphaproteobacteria bacterium
AAAATATGCTTTCATCTATTGGTTATTTAGATTAAAACATAATCTTCGAATACTTAATACGGCTCGATAGCTCAGTTGGTAGAGCAAAGGACTGAAAATCCTTGTGTCGGTGGTTCAAGTCCACCTCGAGCCACCACTTTTTTCTTATATTTTCAACATTTTTCAACTATCCGAGAACGGAAAATTAACACAAGGACTTATAACTTCTTGCCAACCTATCCTTAAGTGAATAGGTTTTTTTTATGGGAATTTCATTAATAATAATTTTAACATTTCTAATCATTTATGGCCTTCCTCCAATTCTAACCCATTTCTTAATTACTAAAAATCCATACACTGAAAGTTATACAAAAAAATATGCAGGGTTTTGGATGCGGTTTGCTGCTGGTTTAATTGATGGCATCATATTGGCCACTGTAGGAATAATTTTGTCTATGATTGGATTAGTTTTCTTATCATTTTTCATTGGATGGCTATATTATTCAATTTTTCACTCTTCAAAACATCAAGCAACACTTGGAATGATGGCACTTAGGATAAAAATCTATGATGAGCTAGAAGATAGAATAAGTTTTGGGCGTGCGACAGGTAGATATTTTACATCAGGATTGTCTGCTATAATTTTATTTATTGGATTTTTTATGATTGGCTGGACTATAAGAAAACAAGGCCTGCATGATAAAATTGCTAGAACAATTCATTTAGTAGATGATTGATTTAATATCAAAGGATTAGTTATCCTGTTTTTTTCAATTACTTGAATAGGGTTCAAGTCCACCTCGAGCCATCACGCTATTCTGATACTCGGCCCCAAGTTACTGAAGACCAAATTCTCTCATGAATATAGTATAAAGTAATCTTAGTTAAAATTTCAAATCCAGCTATTAAACCTGCAGTTTCAAAAGCCGTAAAATCTGACTGCCAGATGACCAAGTAACTTATAACAAAAGTATCAATGGTAGCTGTAAACCTCCATGTGAAGGCTTTTACTAGTGATCTTGACTTATTGCTTTTGGAAGACATATAATTTTTATTAAGATTTTTAATAGAACTTATTATACAAAATAAGTTCTAAAATATCACCTCTTTAAATCTTTAATAATACAACAAATTCAATAACATATATGTTACTGTACTATTGTTATTATATAGTTTATTAGTGTTTTTTTATTTGCAGCTGTAGCTCAGTTGGTTAGAGCGCCTGGTTGTGGACCAGGAGGTCGTCTGTTCAAGTCAGACCAGCTGTACCACTTTTACGAAATTGTATTTGGCTCACGTGTATAGGGTAGACTAATAGCCATCATAAATACTAAAATCATTATAAATCCACTTCCCATATACAAATAAATAAATTCACTAGTCATTTCGTAGCTTTTAGAAATTAACAGTACTGCTATAGGAGCAATGGCAAAAGAAACAATAAATTTTATACCATAAACAAGACCTTGATATTTTTCTGGTGAAAATTTAGCAAGTAACACATTTTCTGCAGGTAAAATACTTGAGTTGAAAGCAACGGTCATAAGTGCAAATATAATAAGCAAGTAATTTGATGTTGAGGCTACTACAAACAATAATACTGCTTGACCAAGAATTCCAGAAACATAAATCATTTTTTCTGAATATTTATCAGCAAGGATACCTCCGATATAATTCATTAAGCCACTAACAATATATATACTAGAAACAGCCATACCAATTTTTGCAGTATCTAAATTAAGACTTTCACTCAGCCTTATATCAATTACTTTTGGAATAGAGGTCTGTAATATTTGAAATATAAAACCCATACAAGTAATGCTGATAAGCATAATTATAATAATCTTTAAATAATCTCCATTTGGAGGATTCTCTTTAAATTTTTCTGAAGTAATATTCTTAATAGATATAGAATTCGAAATTATATGCCAAGTGAGAAGTACGCCTAATAGTATAGATATAATACCTGGTATTATGAACGCCATTTGCCAATTTAGATAATCTATAATAATACCTGAACTTAAGGCGCCAATGCCTATACCAACACCACCGAATATATTATTAAAGCCCAACGCTCTCCCAGTTGCTTGAGATGAATTAACAATCCAAGCAATTCCAGCTGGGTGATAGATAGAGCAAAATAGACCAAGGATAGATAAGCTAATAAGCAGGTAAAATTTATTAGTACTAAAGCCACAACTAATGGATGCTATGCCTAAACCTATAAACATAATTGCAATCATTCCTGATCTGCTCCAACGATCACTCAACCATCCTGATGGTATTGCGCCTAAGCCAACTAATAATGACCCAAGAAACCAAAGATTTATTAATTCGTCATAGCTAAACTGCCAATCGTCTTCAATCGCCAATACAATAACAAAGTAAAAAGCAGCAAACATATGCATAAACATATGTCCAGTTGCTGCATAAAATGTAGTTAGTCTTGCAGTACTTTTACTCATTTATTTGATTCGATTAATCTAATAAATATAGCCTTTTTTTGAGGAATAACGATAATCTTTGAGAAATCTAAAATATAAATAGATTATTAAATATTGACTTTTTCCCACAATTCGGGCATTTCAGTCCTAATGATTATTATATTGCATCATCATTATCATATTTAAGTTTGTTAAAAACGTTTTAACAGACAACGACCCCCTATATAAATTACTAAGCTAACTTTTTTTGAGTATCAAATATTTGATACCACACTATGAATATAAATTATGAACAAAATTAACAAACCAAAAGCTCAATTACCTAAAGGTTTTAGAGACAGCACAGAAGAAAATATTGATATTAGAAATCAGGTGATTGCTATTATTAGGAATGAATGCGAAAAATTTGGTTTTAAAAATATAGAAACTCCAGCGCTTGAATACACAGAAGCCTTAGGGAAATTTTTGCCTGATGTAGATAGACCAAGTGGTGGGGTATTTTCATTTCAAGATGAAGATGATCAATGGATATCAATGCGCTATGATTTAACGGCACCACTTGCAAGATATGTAGCAGAAAATTATCAATTTATTCCAAAACCATTTAAGAGATATCAAGTAGGATCGGTTTGGCGCAATGAAAAACCAGGCCCAGGAAGATATAGGGAATTTATTCAATTTGATGCAGACGCTATAGGTATTAGTAACAACTATGTAGATGCTGAATTATGTGTAATGGTTGCAAAAATATTCCTAGAACTTGGATTTACTGCAAAAGAGTACAAGGTTAAATACTCAAGCAGAATAATTTGGGAAGATATCTTTAAAAGAATAAACCTTGATGAAATACAAATACCAGCAGTTCTAAGAGCAGTTGATAAATTGGATCGTTTGGGAATAGATGGTGTCAAAGAATTACTTTTAGAAGGTCGCCAAGATAAATCTGGTGATTTCATGCAAGGTGTTAATCTAAAAGATAGTCAAGCTAATGAAATTTTAGATTTTATTTCTAATAAAAAAATTAAAGATGACCAACTTAATTCTTTTGAAGAGTATTTGCAGAATTATAAGGAACTTCCTTTTGAGTTTGATCCAACAGTTGTTAGGGGTTTAGAATATTACACAGGACTTGTTTTTGAAGTAGAACTCACTGCAAAAATACTAAACGATAAAGGCAAAGAAGTAATCTTTGGTTCTGTAGCTGGTGGTGGAAGATATGATAAGTTAATAGCCAGATTTGGAAAAGAAGATGTTCCGGCTACAGGTATTTCCATAGGAGTAGATAGACTAGTGTATGCTATTGAGCAGTTTGATAAAATTAATGCTAATAAAAAACCCTTGATAATTATTGCTAATTTAATTTCTGATGAGATTTCAACATATTTAAATATAGCAGATCAACTTCGCTTAGAAGGATATGCATGTGAAATTTTTTATGGATCAAATAATTTAAGTAAACAGCTTAAATATTGTGACAAAAGAGGTGCTTCTGCTGTAGTTATTATTGGAGAAGATGAATTGAAAAATAATACAATCTCAATAAAAAATTTAACTGTTGGTAAAGAGATGTCAAAAAATATTGATAGTCGGGAAGAATGGAAAGAGTTAAAAGCAGGTCAATTTACAATTAATAAAGATGACCTTATTAATGAAATAAAAAAAATCTTTATTTAAAATGTCTAGAAATCTATCAATACAAGAATTAAATAATAGATTTAAAGAATTTTTCCTTTTGGAAGGATTCAATTATATTGAACCGCCATTGGTTGTTAATTCTGATATTTATTTTGAAACTTCAGGAGAGCAAATTAGAAAAGATATGTTTTCTGTCTCAAGTGCGCAAGGAACAGAAATGTGCTTAAGACCAGATTTAACAATTCCAACTTGCCAAACATTTTTAAAAGACAATCAACACTTTGATCAAGCAAAACTATGCTACAGTGGTCCAATCTTCAGATCTGGAGATGTTAATAATTCAATTGAACTTAATCAATCAGGAATTGAAATACTAAGTACCAACATGATTAAGGAAGATAATTATCAAGAAGAAGTAGATATAATTAATTTAGCAATTAAAACTTTGAATAACATTAACAAAGTTAATTTTGATATTAATTTAGGAGATATATCAATATTCATTGAATTTCTTGACTGCTTAGATTTACCACAGCGTTGGAAAGATAGATTGAAAAGGCATTTTTTTAGAAGAGATTATTTTGAGTCGTTATTGAAACGTATTGAACTAGGAATTGGATTTAATGAAACTAGAAAAGAAGATGTATTAAAAAAACACCTTGGGATTAAAGTTGATATATCTGACAGTGACTTAAAAGAACGACTAATGAATATCAATGCTATTGAATTTGGTGAACGGTCCATCGAAGACATAATTAATCGCTTGAATGTAAAAAGTGAAAACATTATCTCAAGTGAAAAAGGTGTTGAAATAGTTAGAGTAATTAGGTCATTTCTTAACATTAATTGTGAATTAGAACAATTACCAAATTTGATTAGTAACTTTGCTAAGGAAGAAGATGAGCACCAATTTGATAATGTTATACAAATGGCTTCTAATTTTAGTAAGAAAATTAAATTAGGAATAGGTAATACAGATATTAATTTCAAAACTGATTTTGGCCACTCAATAGAATATTACGATGGAATTATGTTTGAGATTGAAGATAGAGATAACCAAAGTAACAAATTATTAGTTGGCGGTAGATATGATAGCCTTCTAAATAATCTAGGCTTAGACAATAGAGCTTCAGCAATTGGTTTTGCTGTAAATAATAATAATATTTAAGTTATGAATAATAAATCAATTTTAAAGATAGCATTTCCAAGTAAAGGCAGACTTAGAAAAGATCTTGAGAAACTACTTAGTTATAAAAAAATTAATTTTATTGAAGAGGGTAATAATAGAAATTACATTGCCAAATTATCAAACAACGATGATATATTAATTTATTTTATGGGCGCAAAAGAAATAGTCACTCAACTAGATGAGGGAAATATTCATTTAGGAGTTACTGGCGATGATCTTATTCAAGAATATATGTTTGATTATAAAACAAAGGTTTCAAATGAACTGATATTAGACTTTGGTAAAGCAGATTTAGTAGTTGCGGTTCCTAAAATTTGGCTTGATGTCACTACAATGGCCGATTTAGATGAAATAAGTCACATTAAAAGAATGAGTACAACAAAACGTCTTAAAGTTGCAACTAAATATACAAATTTAACCAATCGTTTTTTTTCTAAATGTGGTGTTACAGATTATCGCACAGTTGGAAGTTCAGGTTCAACAGAAAGTGCTCCATTTAATGGTATGTCAGATATTATAGTCGATATCTCTTCTACAGGCGAAACATTAAAAGCAAATAACTTAAGGATATTAGATGATGGTTTGATACTAAATTCATCAGCCAATATTTTTAAATCGCTAACGGCTAATTGGAATACTAATCTTGAAAAAATTAGTGAACAATTCTTAAACTCTGTATCGTAGCCATATTATGAAGAAATTGTCTCAATCTAAATTATTATCTCAAAAAGATGTTGATAGAATTATTGAAATGTGTTGGGAAGATAGAACAACTTTTAGTGACATTAAACTTCAATTCAATCTATTAGAAAAAGAAGTTATTGCGATTATGAAAGCAAATCTTAAAAGAAAGTCTTTTTTAAATTGGAGAAAAAGAGTTAGAGGTAGAAAAACCAAGATACAGGATTTATCAGATAGATTTCACTCAAAAAAGCAAAAAATTAAAAATTCTCATAATTTTAATTATTAAAAAATTATTCATGACTCTGTAACAAATTTGTTGCATAATTTAATTATTAATCAATATCAATTAAATTCAGGAGAAAATAATGAGTAAATTTTATACTTTAGGGTCATATACAGATCAAGCATTGGGAGGATTCATAAAAAATCCTACTGATGACAGAAGTGCAGTTATTAGAACTTTATTAGAGTCAGTTGGCGGCAAAGTCGTTTTATTTGATATTTTAAGAGGAACATCTGATTTTATAATGTGTGTTGAAGATTTGGAATTTGAGGCGCTTGCTAGTGTTAAGGTAGCAGTTCAATCAACAGGAATGGTTAAAGACTTTATGATGTTTGAAGTAACCGATATGGGTAAAATTGCTTCAGACGCTAGTAAAGCTCTAGCAAGTTATAAAAAGCCAGGAGAATAATTATGGGTATTGTGGTAACAGCTAAGTTTTTTCCTCAGTCAGATAAAGTTAGTGAAATGAATGACTGGTTTAAAAATAATTTATCAGAAACTGAAAAATATCAAGGCTGCCAGCTTATAAGAGGTAGTTATAATGAAGAAAACAAAGAAGTATTATTATATGAAGTCTGGGATAGTCAGGAAGCTCATCAAAAGTACGTAAACTGGAGAATTGAAATTGGCGATATACCTAAATTAGTAGAGATGTCCACCAAAGAGCCTGAAATAGTTTATCATAATGAAGTTTATTAAATAATAACTTAAAAAAGGAAAATAAAAAATGTATGTAATGTTAACACAAAAATTAAGTAATGGGTTTGTATCCTGGAAAAATATGCTTCATGATAATAAGGCAAAATTAGAAGAACATGGAATGACTTGTATCTTTGCGAGTTCGCATAAAGAAGATGACAATACCATGATGGTAGTTATTCATTTTGAAAATCAAGAGGGAATGATGGGATTCAAAAATGATGCTGAGTTAACTAAAGCAAGAGAAGATGCTGGTGCCCTTACTGAAACAACGGTTATGACACCTTTATCTGAAGAGGGTATTGTTAATTTCCCCAAAGCAATTTAATAATTTTAATAAATAGAAAGGATAGAGACTATGAATAATTATATTGTAACACATAAATTTAGATCTATAGAAATGAAAGAAGCATTTGCTAAAGCTGGTGAAGGTATGTCTGACGAGGATCAAATTAAAGGGATGACAGGCGACAATGCTGCATGTCAAATGAGTTGGACTACACCCGGCGACTCGCTTTCAATGTTTTGTTTTTGGAAAGCTAATAGTCCTGATGATGTTAATCAAATGTTAGCAGACTATGATGAGTTTTTTGAACCTCATCAATTTGAGTTAACTGACGAGCCATTTAACTTTGTTAGATAATAACTAATTTTTTTAAGTACAAAAAAACCCGGCTAAGCCGGGTTTTTTTTGTTAAGCAATAAAGCTTGAGTTACATCATGCCGCCCATGCCGCCCATGCCGCCCATATCAGGCATTGCAGGTGCTGCAGCAGATTTATCTTCTGGTGCATCAGCAATTAACGCTTCAGTTGTGATAAGTACACCGGCTACTGATCCAGCATTTTGTAAGCTTGTTCTTACAACTTTTGTAGGATCAATAATTCCAGCCTTAAACATATCAACGAACTTATCATTTTGTGCGTCGTATCCAATTGTAGCAGACTTTTCTTCTTTAAGTTTACCAACAATAACTGGACCATCAACACCAGCATT
>JADHQW010000094.1 GCA_016777705.1 Alphaproteobacteria bacterium
CAGGTCTGTAGCTTGTGCCTGCATCGAATGGAACTCCAATAATAGCGACATCACAATGCTCAACATCTCTCAATTCGGGAAGTCTGGCAAAAGTAGATGGTCCAGCATATCGTGGAACTAACTTTCCACTTACTGGTTGCACAGGGTCTGTTTTCTTGTCACTCATAAAAATATGGTATTGTTAAATATGAATGCTAGCAACAATTTAATCTATCGATCTAGTTTAAGTATTTTAAATAAAATGATAACAAGAGCCAAGCCCATTAGTTGCATTAAAATTATATGAGTGCACAAATATAAAATGTTACACATATTAATTGCCCAAAGAATATCCGGCTGATCGTATAGTTCTTATTGGATCAACTTTAAATCCTGTATTTAAAGCTTTTCTAAGTCTTCTTACGTGTACATCAACTGTTCTGGGTTCAACATAAGAACCGTTGTCCCAAACATGGTTTAATAGTTGGTCTCTTGAGTATACTTTGCCCTGATTTTCTAGTAAAAACCTTAATAAGTTAAATTCAGTTGGTCCTAATTTAATTAAAATACCTTCCCTAATGACTGTATGAGTAGAAATATCCATTTGAATTTCTTTATACGTCAAAACCTCTTCGAAGAAGACAGGCCTTAGTCTTTTTAAAACAGCTCTTATTCTAGCTACTAATTCTTTAATTGAAAAAGGTTTAGTGATGTAGTCATCTACCTCAGCTTCAAATCCACGAAGGCGATCCTCTTCTTCACCTCTTGCAGTCAACATAATTAATGGAATATTTTTAGTATCTTTGTTTTTTCTAATTCTACGGCACAACTCAATTCCTGAAATTTCAGGTAGCATCCAATCAATAATTATTAAGTCATATTTTTTATCAGAAAAAATAAGGTCAACAGCTTGTTCACCATCTTCGGCAACATCAACTAAAAAGTCAGATTTTAATAAGTTATATTTAATTAGTTCAATTATTGAACTTTCATCTTCAACTAATAGAATCTTAGGTTTCATACATTTAAAATATTTAAAAAGTGTTACTTTTTTATTACAAGTTAAGGTTATTACTTGTTTCTTATTTTTTTTCCAAAGCTGAACCAGTTATAATAAAATGTATGTCTTCAGCAATATTTTGAGCATAATCACCTAATCGTTCAATATTTTTAGCAATTGAGAGTAAATGTGAACAACCCGCTACACTATCAGGATCGTCCGACATAATTTTAAGTAGATCTCTATAAATTCCAATATAAGTATCATCGATATTTACATCGTAATGCCAAGCATTCATAGCTAATTTATCTGATCTTTGCACAAAAGCATCTAACACATCTTTAATCATTTTTTGCGCATCTTCACCCATTCTTACAATTTCTAATGTTGGCGCATCTGGCAAATTAACTTTGACATCTGCAACACGTTTGGCAATATTTGTTGCATGGTCACCCATTCTTTCCAAGTCGTTTGCTATGCTTAAAGCTGAAATAACAGTTCTTAAGTCATTAGCTAAAGGCTGTCTCATTGCAATAATCTTATATGCAAGCTCATTAATATCTTTTTCAAGTTCATCGATTTTATTGTCATCAGAAATTATTTCTTCAGCAAAAGATGTATCTTTATCTTCCAATGCTTTAATTGAGTTTTTAATCTGACTTTCGACAAGACCGCCCATTATAATTAAATTAGAATTAATTAATTCTAATTGTTCATCATATGATTTTACAATGTGTTCACTCATTATCCAAACCTTCCTGTTATATAATCTTGAGTTTTTTTATTACTAGGATTTGAAAATATCACTTCAGTTTTATCAACCTCCACTAAATTCCCCATGTGAAAAAAACCAGTTTTAGTCGATACCCGTGCAGCCTGTTGCATTGAATGAGTCACAATTACTATTGTATAATCTTTTTTTAATTCTTCCATAAGTTCCTCTATTCTAGCTGTAGCAATTGGATCTAAGGCTGAGCAAGGTTCGTCCATTAATATTATGTCTGGATTCACAGATATAGCTCTTGCAATACATAGTCTTTGTTGTTGACCTCCTGATAGTGCAGTTCCTGGCTCATGTAACCTATCTTTAACTTCATCAAATATAGCTGCTTGTTTTAGGCTATTTTCAACAATCTCATCTAATTCATTTTTATTATTTGCTATGCCATGAATTTTTGGACCATATGCAACATTTTCATAAATAGATTTCGGAAATGGATTGGGTTTTTGAAAAACCATACCGACACGTTCTCTAAGTTTTTCCACGCTAGTTTCTTTTGAGTATATGTCATACCCATCAATTGTTATTGTTCCTTCAACTTTACACGTATCAATTACATCATTCATTCTATTTAAACATCTAATAAATGTAGACTTGCCACAACCCGAAGGTCCAATTAATGCTGTAACTTCATTTGCTTGCATGTTCATTGAAACATTATGAAGAGCTTGTTTTTCTCCATAGTATACATTTACATTATTAGTAATTATTTTTGTTTCATTCATAGTTAGTTACCACTTGGTTTCAAATTTTCTTCTTATTATAACAGCTGTTAAATTTAATATAATTAAAAGTCCTAATAACATCATAATAGTTGCAGACGTTTTTTCGACGAATCCTCTTTCTGCACTTTCTGCCCATAGATAAATTTGTACTGGAAGAGACGCCGATGGATCTACAGGAGTTGATGGAACATCTACAACAAAAGCAACCATACCAATTAACAATAAAGGTGCTGTTTCTCCTAATGCTTGTGCAATACCTATTATAGCCCCTGTTAATGAACCAGGCATTGCAACAGGTACAACATGATGCATAACTGCTTGCATTCTAGTTGCTCCGACTGCTAACGCAGCTTCTCTAATGGAGGGTGGAACAGCCCGCAATGCTGCTCTAGTAGCAATTATAATGGTTGGAAGCGTCATTAATGAAAGGGTTACACCTCCAACTAATGCAGTTGATCTAGGCATACCAAAAGTATTGAGTAAAATACCAAGACCAAGTAGGCCAAAAACAATTGAAGGAACCGCTGCAAGATTATTAATATTAATTTCAATAAAATCTGTAAATTTGTTTTGAGGTGCAAACTCTTGTAAATATATGGCCGCCAATAATCCAAATGGAAGTGATAATATTAATACAACAATAATTGTAAAAAATGATCCGGCTAATGCACCGCCTATTCCAGCAAGCTCAGGTTCCCTAGAATCACCCCTAGTAAAAAAAGGAAAATTAAATTCTGTTTCAATTTTATTTTCTAAAATTAACTCATCATAAAAGCTTAATTGCAAATCGGATAGTCTTCTTCTTTTTTCCGGTATATCTCTAGGAAAATTCCCTTTATGCAGTTGATCAATATCATCTGAGGCAGTTAGGTAGATAATATTTATATCATTAATATTTTCCTTATTATCTTTTAAAAAATTTTTTATTTCATCTTCAAATTCATATGAAAATATTTTTAATATTTCTTTTTTTTCTTTTCTATCAGTTATATTGGGAAATAAATTATAAATATTTTTTTTTGATAATGAATAGATAGAAAGATCATTAATCTCTTCGTTAGTCATTAATGCGAATGAATTGCTATCAGATACAACACTAGATAAAGAAATTTCAATAGGTATCATTGTTTTATAAAAAGCAGAATAGCCAGTAGAAAAAATACTAGTGAATAAAAATAAAACAAAACCTAATGCAAAAGTCATGGCCATAATGCAATAAACTTTAAATCTAAATTCTCTTGATAGTCTTTTTTGCAGATTATTATCATTAAGATTAACAAACGACATTATTCATACCTTTCTGAATATTTTTTAACTACTCTCAAGGCAATATAGTTTAATAGCAGTGTTACAATAAATAATGTTAAGCCAAGTGCAAAAGCGGCTTGAGTTTTTGGGCTATCAAATTCTTGATCTCCTATAAGTATAACTACAATTTGTGTAGTGATAGTTGTTGCTGCATCTAATGGATTGGCAGTTAACTTTGCTGCAAGACCTGCTGCCATTACAACAATCATTGTTTCACCTATTGCCCTAGAAATAGCTAAAAGAAACGAACCAATGATACCAGGTAAGGCAGCGGGCAATAAAACTCTTATAATAGTTTCGCTTTTTGTAGAACCCATCGCATAAGATCCCTCTCTTAAGTTTCTTGGTACTGAATTAAGAACATCGTCTGATAACGATGAGACAAAAGGAATAATCATAATTCCCATTACAAAACCAGCAGCTAAAGCGCTTTCTGATGAGACCTCTAACCCTAAACTCATTCCAGAATTTCTTACGAACGGTGCAACAGTGAGTGCTGCAAAAAAACCATAAACTACAGTAGGTATACCCGCTAAAATTTCAATTAATGGTTTTGCAATATTTCTAATATTTGAGCTAGCATATTCAGCCATATATATTGCTGATAATAAGCCAACTGGTATTGCTATGCACATTGCAACAAATGCAATCAGAAATGTACCTGCAAATAATGGCAAAGCACCAAAAGCACCTGCAATATCCTCTGGTACAAGTTCACTTACATCGCTTACAAATGCTCTTTGCGGGCTCCAATTCAGGCCAAATAAAAAATCTAAAATAGGCACAGAATTAAAAAACTTTAAAGTTTCAAATAGCAATGAAATAACTATACCTACAGTTGTTAATATTGCTATTAATGAACATGAAAAAAATAAGATTAGAAATACTCTCTCAACTATTTTTCTACTATCAAGAGATGGGGAAATTTTAATAGATGCATGGACAAATAAATATGCGGAAATGCTAAGTACAACAATAAATCCAGATATTCTGTATTGGCTTTCTATGTAATTAAGTTTCTTTACTGCTGCAATAATATTTGAATCTAAGCTATTAGCTAATTGAATACCATTTCTAGTATTTTCAATTTGAGCCATAATTAAATCGCGAGAAGAATTTTCTAAATCTTCATAACCAGATAAAACGTAATTTGTAACAAAGTAATCATTAAAGATTAATATTAGTAGAAATACTATTGCTGCAGGCACAAGAGACCAAATAGCAACATAATACCCATAATAATGACTTATTGAGGTTAACCTTTTACCAGATAAATTTCTAATAGAATTAGCTCTAGATCTTCCAACAAAATATCCAATAAATGCTATAATTAGTATAATGAAAAGAGATAAAATATTCATATTAATTTATTAGTTTATAAATTAGTCAGGGACAAAGAAAAACTTTGCCCCCGTTTAAAATAAACTAATAAAATTAATTTATTTTAGTGTTTCGAGATTGATTGCGGCCGATCTAACAGCGTCTGCTGAAACATCATCTAAGGCCACAAGGCCAATATCAGTTAAATAACCATCCGGTCCCATAGCATCTTCACTTGTAAAGATTTTCAAAAATTCTTTAATCCCAGGTACAACGCCTACATGTGCTTTTTTAACATAAAATTGTAATGGTCTAGCTATTGGGTAAGAATAATCTTGAATACCTTCAAGTGAAGGTTGTATTCCAGCAATTGAAGATGCTTTAATCTTATCTTCGTTTGCTAATAGATAACTGTAACCAAAATAACCAAATCTTTCAGGGTCTTCAGCAAGTTTTTGAACAATTAGAGTGTCATTTTCTCCAGCTTCAATTGCTCCACCATCTTCTCTTACAATACTACATTTCTTCTTAGCATTTTCACCTTCAGTTTCCCAAATTTTATAAGCACCTGAAGCTTTACAACCTTTAACCATAATTAGAGAATTCCAAGCATCACGTGTTCCAGATGTTGGAGGTGCAATTAAAATTTCTATTTTATGATTAGGAAGACTGCTATCAATATCACTCCATTTTACATATGGGTTGTCAATAAGTTTGCCATTCGAAGGTATTTTTTCAGCAAGAGCTAAAAAAAGCTGTTCCTGATTAAAATTGGCGTTAGCGGCATCTAGGCTATGAGCTAATGTTAGTCCATCATTACCAATAGTAATCTCAATTATATCTGTAACACCATTTTTTGCACAAAGAGCGATTTCTTCGTTTTTGATTTTCCTTGATGCATTAGTGATATCAGGATGTTCTGTTCCGACACCGGCGCAAAATAATTTCATTCCGCCACCAGTACCTGTACTTTCAATAATAGGTGTATTAAATTTAGATTTTCCAAATCGTTCCGCAACCACTGTTGCATAAGGATATACTGTTGAAGATCCAACTATTTTAATCGTATCTCTAGCATTTGCACTAACAGTGAACAAGGACACACCAAAGATTATGAGTGACATTAATTTAATAAATTTCATTTTATATACTCCGTTTAACATTAATTAATGATTAAACAATATCGATTCTATATTACAAACATATAGAAGTTATGTTGCAGTTTTGTTACAAATTAAAATAATACTTTTGCTTATTTAACTAGTGCTGAGGGGAATTTAACAGTAAAAACACTGCCAACACCTACTTTACTAGCAATGTCCAAACTAGCTCTATGCTTATTAAGTATGTGCTTAACTATGGTTAAGCCCAGACCAGTACCACCTACTTCTCGAGATCTACCAGCATCGATTCTGTAGAATCGTTCTGTTAATCTACTTATGTGTTTTTCTGGTATACCTTCGCTTTGGTCAATTATTTCAATAACTGTAAATGTTGATTTAACTAATTTAGTTTGATTGTTATCAACTACATTACTATTCTCAAGTCTATAGTTTGCAGTTATTGCAGAACCTTGATTGGCATATTTAATTGAATTTTCAAATAGATTCGTAAAAACTTGCACTAACTCATCTTCATTACCTAAAATAAAAAGCTCTCCTTCAAAAGTATTAACATTAATCTTAATACTTTTTTCCATAGCGCTTTTCATAAGATTTTGTTTAACTTGATTAATCAATTTATAAATATCAACCCTACTAGTTGGAAAAATATGTTCATTAGATTCTATTCTAGAAATGACAAGTAAATCTTCAATTAAACGACTCATTCTATTTGCCTCTCGACTTATAATATCAATAAATTTTTTTTGAGCCTCTTTATCATCTATAGCTGTTGAATTAATGGTTTCTAAAAAACCTATAATTGTAGACATTGGAGTCTTTAATTCATGGCTAACATTTGCAATAAAATCAGTACGCATCCGTTCTATATTTCTTTGAATAGTAATATTTTTTAGAGTAATTATGATAAAAAAATCATCAGCATTATCTACATATCTAATACTGACATCGAAAATATTTTCTCTTATATCCAAGTTATCTATAAAATTAGATGCTACAAATATAACGGCATGATTTTCTTTGGTCCTAATAACATTTTGATAAGATTCAAGGATAATTGGATCACGCACCAAATTAGATATGGGTAAGCCTGAAAAATTATTACTAAATATTTTTTCTGAATAACTATTTTGATATAAAATTTTATTTTCACTGTCAACAATGATGATCGCATCATCTAGACTGTTCAAAATTAAATTAAAATCTTTATTATAGTCCATAGAACATAATCATTTGATGATATTAATAAATTCATAGCTAAATTCATTATGTAATTGAATTGTACGCATAGAAAATTATCTTCAATAAATATGCTTACTTATTTCTTATTACATATTACTTATTTCTTTTTTCTTTTTTAAGTGCTCTTTTTTCTTTAAGTGATTTACCTTGTTTTTTTTCGTTTTTCTTACTGTCCATACCTTTGGCCATAGCGTTTCTCCATGTTGATTTTTAGAATTATATACTTATATTTAGTGATACTAGCATATGATTTAAGAAAAGAAAGCCATAGCAATCTGCGCAGGAATGCTTATAAGTACAAATATGGATACAATGAAAAAAATATGGAATTCTGTAATGAATTCAGACTACAATCCAATTAGTAATGTTCAAAATATAGAAGTTCGCCACTTAGTAATGCAAAT
>JADHQW010000095.1 GCA_016777705.1 Alphaproteobacteria bacterium
CCTTTTATAGTTGACTATAATAAGCATGGGTCAACAACGTTGTTAGGACACATAGCACTTGAAAATCAATTATTTAAAGAAAATAAAAATAATGATGAGGTGTTAGTTCTATATAAAGCTGAAGACACTTATGTCAGTCCAAATTGGTATCCAACTAAAAAGAAAACCCATAAAGTAGTACCAACATGGAATTATCAGTCAGTTCATTTTTATGGAAGAATTTTTTTCTTCCAAGATCTAAAATCTCTACTAGGCATAGTAGGAAGGCTTACAAAAATTCATGAAAATAGAAGTGGAGAAAAGGAGCCTTGGAGCATTAAAGATGCACCAAAAGAATTTATAAAACAAAAACTATCTTCAATAGTTGGAGTTAAAATTGAAGTTACAAAAGTTGTTGCTAAATCTAAACTAAGCCAGAATAAAGAAATTGATGACTTTAATGGAGTAAAGAAAAAAATGTTACAAAAGGACAAGCATTCCTTATATAAAGCTATGAAAGATATAAGTTTGAATAGAGAATGATTACTGGAGCTATAAAAGATGTTGTTAAAAGAATATCTCACAGATAATTGTGAGAATGAACAGCTTGCTATTATAATTAATAATTTAGCTGATGCCGCAATATTAATTTCTAAAACGATTAAAACTATAAATAAAATCAGTCAGTCAGAAGTTAATAAAAAGAGTATAAATGTAGATGGTGATCTTCAAAAACCGTTAGATATAAAATCTGATGAAATTATAATTGATTATTTAAAAAAATCTCCAGTTGCAGGTTACGCTTCAGAGGAACAAGAAGGGTTTATTGATTTTAAAAATAATAATGAGTTTATAGTTTTTGCAGATCCTTTAGATGGATCAAGCAACATAGACGTAAATGTTTCTATAGGTACAATATTTTCAATAATGCCAAAAAATAACTTACTACTAGATAAAGCTTTTACTCAATCTGGAGCTAAACAAAAGTCATCTGGTTTTTTTGTTTATGGACCTCAAACAACATTTTTTTTAACATTGGGGAAAGGTACACTTTTATTTGCATTAGACGAAAATATTGAAATGTTTGTTATTATTAATGATGAAGTAAGCATTCCAAAATCAACGTCAGAATTTGCAATAAATGCAGCATATAAAAGGTATTGGAATTCTCCCACTGCAAAATATATCCAAGATTGTCAAGACGGCGAAGAGGGCTTAAGAAAAAAGAATTTTGGAATGAGATGGGTTGGCTCTTTAGTTGCAGACGCAAGTAGAATATTGATAAGGGGTGGTGTTTTTTTATACCCGTCCGATGCTCGAACTAAATATAAAAATGGAAGATTACGTTTAACTTATGAAGCTAACCCAATAGCTTTTTTAATTGAACAAGCTGGGGGAAAAGCTATAAACGGAATCGATGATATTTTAGCTGTTCCAGTTAAAAATATTCATCAAAGATCACCTTTAGTTTTTGGTTCTTCAGATGAAGTTATAATTTATGGGAAACATTGTAAAAATTTATAAATTTTACAAAACATTTATGTAACTTTGATTTCATAAATGTTACTAATATTAAATTATTGTAATTTGAACCTTCTAGGAGAACCGTAGATGCAAGATAAAGCTAAATCTAAAGATAGAAAGTCAATACTAATGGCTGATGCAATTAGATTTTTGTCTATGGATGCTGTTCAAGCTGCAAATTCAGGCCATCCCGGAATGCCCATGGGTATGGCAGATGTGGCTACAATTTTATTTAAAAAAATTATTAATATTAATCCTAAAAAACCTGATTGGCCTGACAGAGATAGATTCGTCTTATCCGCTGGTCATGGCTCTATGTTACTTTATGCTTTGCATTATCTCTTAGGTTATGAAGATATGCCAATTGATAGTATTAAGAACTTTAGGCAGCTAAACTATAACACTGCGGGCCACCCTGAATATGGACACGCAAAAGGAATTGAAACAACTACAGGACCACTGGGACAAGGTTTAGCAACTGCCGTTGGTATGGCTTTAGCTGAAAAATTATTATCTTCTAGGTTTGGTTCTAATTTAGTTGATCATTATACATATGTAATTGCTGGTGACGGTTGTCTTCAAGAAGGAATTAGTCACGAAGCTATAGAATTTTCTGGTCATTTAAAATTATCAAAATTAATTGTGCTATGGGATGATAATAAAATTTCTATAGACGGATCCACAGGTTTATCAAACTCTGCAAACCAAATCTCAAGATTTAAGGCAGCTGGATGGCATACTCAAACTATTGATGGTCATGATCATGATGAAATTGAAGAAGCAATTATTAACAGCAAAAAATCAAGAAAACCATCAATAATTGCCTGTAAAACTACAATTGGATTTGGAGCTCCAAACTTAGGTGGAACATCAAAAACACATGGTGCACCATTGGGAGAAGACGAAATAGTGGCTACAAGAAAAGCTTTAGGTTGGTCTAATAAACCTTTTGAAATTCCTGAAGACATACTTGAATTATGGAAAAAAACCACCGAAAGATCACAGAAGATTTTTAAGGAATGGGAAAATAGATACGAACAAAGTTCAAAAAAGAAAAGATTTAAATTGTTTATAGATAGTGAAATTTCACAATCCTATGAAAGAAAAATGAATTCATTTATAAAGCAAATGAAACAAGAAAAACCTAAATTAGCCACTAGACAATCTAGTCAAAAAACTCTCGAATTAATTAATAAAATTATTCCAAACACACTTGGTGGATCTGCTGATCTAACTGGATCAAATCTAACTAAAACAAGTGAAATGAAAACGGTTCTTTCTGGTAAATCTTTAGGAAATTATATTCATTATGGTATCAGAGAGCATGCCATGGGATCTATTATGAACGGTATTTCTCTTCACAAAGGTTTTATTCCCTATGGTGGAACATTTCTTGTGTTTAGTGATTACATGAGAGCATCTATACGACTCTCAGCATTAATGTCTCAAAGAGTAATTTATGTATTAACGCATGATTCAATTGGATTAGGTGAAGATGGACCAACTCATCAACCCGTGGAACATTTAGCGATTTTACGTGCAACTCCAAACTTAAATCTAATAAGACCTGCAGATATTGTTGAAACGGCAGAAGCTTGGGATACAGCTCTTAAAACAAATGGACCCACTGTCTTAGCGTTATCAAGGCAAGGTCTAAAAGCTTTTCGATCTGAAAAATCTTCAGATAATAAAGTTTCAAAAGGTGGTTACATTTTAAATGATATTTCGTCAAAACGAGATTTAACTCTAATTGCAACTGGTTCTGAAGTTGAAATTGCAATGGAAGCGTCTGACCTCTTAAATGCTGAAGGCATTAAGGCTGCAGTTGTTTCTTTACCCTGTTGGGAGCTGTTTGATAAACAGGATGAAACATACAGAAAAGATGTTTTAGGAAACTCTCCAAGAATAGCTATTGAAGCGGCGTGTGATATGGGATGGAGTAAATATATAGGTGATAAGGGTGTTTTTATTGGTATGAAAAGCTTTGGAGCTTCTGGTCCAGCAGATCAACTTTACAAACATTTTGGAATTAACTCAGAAGCTATAGTAAAACAAGCAAGATCTATACTTAAATAATAAAAACCAAACTCTGATTAAGAAAATTATAAAGATGCCCTCTTTAATTAAAAATATAATTAATGAAAATGTCCATGATAAAACAGTGTTAATAAGAGCTGACTTAAATATACCTATGTCTAATGGAAAGATTTTAGATCATACACGTGTTGAAAGATTAATACCAACTATTAACTTTTTGAAATCATCTGGTGCAAGAATAGTTATATGTAGTCATCTAGGAAGACCAAAGGGAAAATATAATAAAGATTACACTTTAAAACCTTTAGTTAAAATTTTATCAAACATTTTAGAAACAAATATTCACTTTAGTAACTCTTGTGTGGATCAAGAGGCTTTGGATATAAAAAAAAATTTAAAAGCGGGTGAAATTCTTTTACTAGAGAATGTTCGCTTCCATGAAGAAGAAACTAAAAACGATCTGAGCTTTGCAAAAAAATTATCTGAAGGTTGTGATATTTTTGTAAATGATGCTTTTTCATGTTCTCATAGAGCTCATGCAAGTTTACATGCAATTACAAATTTTCTACCTGGATATTCAGGTGTCCTGTTAGACCAAGAAATGAAAGCTTTAACATTGGTTTTAAGTTCTCCAATCAAGCCAGTAGCGGCATTGGTTGGTGGTGCTAAAATTTCTACAAAAATAAATATTATTCAATATTTAATAACTAAGATGGATTATTTAATAATTGGTGGCGCGATGGCGAATACTTTTCTTGTTGCTCAAGGCTTGGATGTTGGCAAAAGTCTTTTTGAAAAAGACTCTGTGTCTGTTGCGAAATCAATTTTAAACAAAAGTAAAAAATTAAATTGTGAAATAATACTTCCTATCGATGTTGTTGTATCAAAATCTTTTGAGGCAAGAGGAAACACTAAAATAGTATCATCTGATATGATACCTTTAGACATGATGGCACTTGACGTTGGTCCAAAGACAATCCAAAAAATAGGCTTCATTTTTCACAATATTAAGACCTTATTATGGAATGGCCCACTTGGAGCTTTTGAATTAGAACCTTTTGGAGAAGGTACTTTTTCATTAGCTAAAACAGCGTCAAGTTTAACTACCAGTAACAAATTAGTTACTGTGGCTGGTGGAGGTGATACATCGTCTGCTTTAAATAAAGCTGGTGTTGGAGATACATTTACATATATTTCATCAGCTGGTGGTGCTTTTCTTGAGTGGTTAGAAGGTATAGAGTTGCCAGCCATATCAGTATTGAGTAATAATAAGTAATTATATTTTTTTGAGAGGAAATAAAATGTCAGTTAGAGTTTCTATTAATGGTTTTGGCAGAATTGGAAGGAATATTTTAAGAGCTATAATCGAATCAGGTAGAGACGATATTAAAGTAGTTGGAATTAATGATTTGGGCCCTGTAGAGACTAATGCACATTTATTGAGGTACGATACTGTGCATGGGAGGTTCCCTGCAGATGTCAAAGTTATTGGTGATAATATCGATGTAGGTAAAGGATCAATAAAAGTAACATCTATCAGAGATCCAAAAGATCTTCCATGGAAAGAACTTGATGTTGATATTGCTTTGGAGTGTACTGGGATTTTTGCAAGCCGTGAAAAAGCTTCACTGCATATAGAAGCTGGTGCAAAACGAGTTTTAGTTTCAGCTCCAGCAAGTGGAGCTGATTTGACTGTTGTCTATGGTGTAAATCATAATAAATTAACTAAAGATCACTTAGTAGTATCAAATGCTTCTTGTACAACAAACTGTCTAGCTCCAATTGCGATGGTTATTAATCAGGGTGTAGGTATATCTCAAGGTTTTATGACTACAATTCATTCTTATACAGGTGATCAACCGACCTTGGATACAATGCATTCCGATATGTATAGAGCAAGAGCCGCCGCAGGTAATATGATACCAACATCAACTGGCGCCGCAAAAGCAGTAGGTTTAGTTTTACCAGAATTAAATGGAAAGTTGGATGGTGTTTCAATGAGAGTACCAACTCAAAACGTATCTGTTGTCGATTTTAAATTTAATGCTGGGAAATCTACCTCGGTAGAAGAGATTAATAATCTTATTAAAAAAGCTTCTAATAATGAACTTAAAAACATTCTTGGATATACAGATGAACCTCTTGTATCGAGTGATTTCAACCATGACTCACGATCATCAATTTTTCATATGGATCAAACAAAGGTAATGGATGGTTCATTTGTAAGAGTTTTAAGCTGGTACGATAATGAATGGGGTTTTTCTAATAGAATGTCAGATACAGCTGTGGCTATGAGCAAAACAATTTAATTTACTGTTATTATTCTATATTTGAAGGAAATGAATTAAATGAAAGAAGTTCTTATTGCGCCTTCAATATTATCTGCCAACTTTGGTTCATTGGCAAATGATGTTAAATTAATTGATGAGGCGGGTGCTGATTGGATACACTTGGATGTAATGGATGGTCATTTTGTACCAAATCTTACATTTGGTCCTCCAATCATTAAATCAATAAGGAATATCTCCAAAAAACCATTTGATGCCCATTTGATGGTTACTAACCCTGATGACTTGTTGGAAGAATATGTGGCCGCTGGTGTTGATATGATTACTGTCCATAAGGAAGTTACGCCGCATCTTGATAGAACTTTAACTAGAATAAGGGACTTAGGATGTAAAGCAGGTGTTTCGATCAATCCAGGGACATCTCTTTCTGGATTAGAGTTCTTATTAGAAAAACTTGATTTAATACTTGTTATGAGTGTGAACCCTGGATTTGGGGGGCAATCATTTATCAATTCTTCAATAGATAAAATTACAGCTGTTAAAGAATTAATTTCAAGTAAACCTATAAACATTCAAGTTGATGGAGGTGTAAATAATAATATAGCGCCTCAGGTAATTAAAGCTGGAGCAAATGTTCTAGTTGCTGGGTCGGCTATATTTTCTGGATCAGATTTTAAAAGTTATCAACAAAATATTGCATCACTTCGTTGTAAAATATAAATTATGGAATGTTTCAATTTTAATATAATTTTTGATTTAGATGGAACTTTGGTTCATTCAATTCCAGATATGCATAATGCAATAAATAAAACTTTGACTGAATATAGTTTAGAGATGATATCTGAAGAAAAGCTACAAACTTTTGTAGGAGAAGGTATGTTGTCTTTATCCAAAAAAGTTGTTGATTATTGTGGTGGTAATCAGCGCTTGTATGAAACCGTATTTAACAGTTACAGACAGAATTATTCTGAAGAGCCTTATAAATACAGTACTTTAATGCCTGGCGTAATGAACGCTCTAGATTACTTTTATAACCAAAAAATTCCTATGGGGATATGTACTAATAAAAGACAATTTGTAACTGAAAAATTAATTAAACAAATGAGTTTAGATAAATTTTTTGACGTTATCATTGGAGCGCAAGATAATATTCCGTTGAAACCAAAACCAGACATGATTCAATTAACAATTAATAAATTTAATTCCACAAAGAGCTCTTTTTTTATGGTAGGTGACACTTCTAATGACGTAGATGCGGCTAAATCTGCAAATATTAAGTCTATTGCTGTTAATGGAGGATATACACACGTAGATATAAATTCTTTAGGTGCAGATTATACTTTAGAAACCATGGAAGAGATTATTGATCTTTTCGAGTCTTTTAAATTGGGTCCCAACTAAAAACATCACCACTTCTTTCATTAGGTGTCATTGAACTTTTAAGTGACGGGTAAGCCCTCTCAGCTATGTCATGAGGAGTCCAGCCTGTATCAGAATGCACGCTTTTTATAGGTCTGTTTTGATTATATATAAAAAGCTCATTTAATCTTGCACTAAATATTTGCCCACTAACTTCTTTTGCTGCTGCCGACGCTAAGAAAACAGCTAAAGGAGCATTAGTTTCAGGAGTCATTTTTTTTAGTCTTTCAACTCTCTCTTTTTCAGCTTCTGTAGTTGAAGGAATTGAGTTTGTCATTCTGCTCCAAGCAAATGGAGCAATGCAATTTGATCTAACATTAAATCTACTCATATCTAATGCAATAGATTTTGATAAGCCGGCAATACCTAGTTTAGCAGCTGAATAATTGGCTTGGCCAAAATTACCAATTAAACCAGATGTACTAGTCATATGAATATATGATCCTGAATTTTGTTCACGGAAATAAGGAGCAGCAGCTCGGCTAACGTAAAAACCACCATTTAAATGAACGTTAATAACGCTTTCCCAGTCAGATGGTTCCATTTTATGAAAAATTGTATCTCTTAAAATACCTGCATTGTTAATAACAATGTCAATCTTTCCAAATGTATCTATTGCCTTTTTAA
>JADHQW010000096.1 GCA_016777705.1 Alphaproteobacteria bacterium
ATGGAGCGGGTAGCGAGAATCGAACTCGCGTCATTAGCTTGGAAGGCTAAGGTCTTACCACTACACAATACCCGCTTAATAAGAAATCCCTTATAATCCTTAAATATTAAATTGTAAATAACTTTTACTTTATTATAGGGTTAAACTTCTTATTCAACCCAGCCTAAAAGGTTTGTTTTTATAATTTGATTTAATAGCTTTATTGAGTGTTTATTATCATTTAGGCAAGGTATGTATTCAAAATTTTGCCCTCCATTTTCAATAAACAATTCTCTAGCTTCTACATTTAGTTCTTCCAGTGTCTCTAGACAATCAGATATAAATCCTGGTGCTACCACAGCTATATTTTTTATTCCATTTTTGGCAAGATCTATAATAGTTTTATCTGTATAAGGTTGTAACCAAGGTTCAGGACCAAATCTAGATTGAAAAGTTACTAAAATTTCATCTTCAGGCCATTTAAGTTCTTCCCTTAATAATCTAGCTGTTTTGATGCAGTGACAATGATATGGATCGCCGGACATAAAATACCTTTTTGGTATTCCATGAAAAGATATAAGTAACATGTCAGGCTTGATTTTGTTTTTAAGATTATCTTTAATTGTATTTGAAAGAGCTTTGATATAATTACTGTCATCAAACCATGGCGGAATAGTCCTAATATCTGGTTGCCATCTTTGTTCTAATAACCACTTAAACACTTCATCTTTTACAGTTGCAGATGTGCTTGCAGCATATTGAGGATATAAAGGCATCAAAACAATTTTAGTGCATCCATTTTCCTTCATTTTATAGAGAGTTTTGTCAATTTCAGGTTTCCCATATCTCATGGCATGTTCAATTATAATTTGTTTATTTTGCTTAAAAAGTTCCTGTAATTTTTTAGTTTGATTAATAGTATGTTTTCTAAGAGGTGAACCGTAATTATCCTTATCCCATATTTTTTCATATGCTTTTCCAGATTTTGAAGGCCTGAAAGTAAGTATAGGCCCATTTAATATTAACCACCAAAGTGGTTTAAAGATATCTACAACTCTTCTATCCATTAAGAATTGTTTTAGATACTTCCTCATGGACCAGTAATCAGTTCCATCAGGAGTGCCTAAATTTACTAATAATACACCTATTTTAGGTTTTGAAGGAAAATAAGGGTGATCTGAAGGTTTTTTTATTATAGCCACTATACTGCCCTAGGTAATTAATTTTAAGCTGGTTTTTTAAAATTGATATGTTCTGTTTCTTGAAAAGCTTTTTTGAGAGCAAAGACCAATTCAGAAATCATTTTTTCTGTATGTAATGGACCTGGAGTAATCCTAAGTCTTTCTGTGCCTGCTGCAACTGTGGGGTAGTTAATGGGTTGTATGTAATGCCCAAAACTATTTAAAAGAATATTACTAATTTCTGTGCATCTTATTGGATCATTCACCATGACTGGAACGATATGACTTTTATTGTTTAGAAAATTAATATTATTACTTTTCAGTTGTTCTTTTAATAAAATTACGTTCTTTTGTTGCATAGATCTCTCTACGCTAGATTCTTTTAGGTATTTTATTGATTCAGTAGCTGTTTTAGCAAGGGCGGGTGGCATTGCCGTTGTAAAAATAAAGCCACTAGCATAACTTCTAATCGCATCACATATCAAGTTAGTTGAAGCAATATAACCTCCCATTGTGCCGTAAGCTTTGCCTAAGGTTCCTTGTAAAATATCAATAGAATGGTTTAAACCTAATTGTTCTGAAATGCCGGCTCCTTTATTTCCGTACATACCTACCGCGTGAACTTCATCAACATATGTCATTGCATTATATTTTTTTGCAATTTTTACTATGCCTTCTAAATTTCCAACATCACCATCCATTGAATATACAGATTCAAAAATTATAACTTTTGCTTTGTCATATGGATATTTTTTTATTGATTTCTCAAGTTCTTCTAAATCGTTATGTTTAAATATTTCCTTATGAGCCTTTGATTTTTTTATTCCAGAAATTATTGAAGCATGATTTTTTTCGTCAGAAAAAACAATAGCATCACCTAAAATTTGAAGCAAAGTACTTATAGTAGCTTCATTAGCAACATATCCAGAAGAAAATGTGATTGCTTTTTCTTTTTCATGTAAAGTAGCTAACTCTTTTTCTAGCTCAACAATTGCACTACTATTGCCTGAAATATTTCTTGTTCCGCCTGATCCAGTGCCCATTTCTCTTACTGCATCTATCATTGTGTTGGTAATATGTGTGTTTTGGCTCATACCTAAATAGTCATTAGAGCACCAAACAATTATGTCAGATTTAATTGTATTGTTGTTCCAAATTGCCAAAGGGTGCAAGCCAACCTTCCTTTGAGTTTCATTAAATAATCGATACCTACCTTCAGCTTTTAATTTATTAATAGAATTTTCAAATTTATTGAGATAGTTCAATTTATTGCACGCAGTTTTACTATTAGAGATACTATACAAATAGTCTCAAACGCAAAATTTTCAATCATTTTAACATTTATTTTTATTTTCCTACTTGCACTTTTTTAAAGTTCAAATATAAAAACAGTATTTAAACTATATTGGATGTTTGTTCGTGAACTCAACTAAAAAAAATTCTAAAGAAAAAAAAATAACTTTTGCAAACGGAGCAAATAGAGGGGGTGTTTTAGGTACCGAAATTGTTTTACCTGAGAATTATTCTCCTAATGATCAAGAGGAGTTTATGAACGATAATCAATTAGAATTTTTTAGACAAAAGCTACTAAATTGGAAATCTGAATTACTAGAAGAAGCTATGGATACCAAAGATAATTTGTCTTCAGAAGGTCTTCAAAGACCAGATATCGCAGATAGAGCCCAGGTAGAATCGAACGCTTCAATTCAATTAAGAACGCGTGATAGAGAAAGAAAACTTATAAGTAAAATTGATTCAGCTCTGAGAAGGATTGACTTAAAAACTTATGGTTATTGTGAAGATACAGGTGAGCCCATAGGTTTAGGTCGATTAAAAGCAAGACCAATAGCCTCTTTGAGTGTCCAAGCTCAAGAACGGCATGAAAAGAATGAACGCATTCACAAAGACGAATAAGCAAAATTCAATACAAAAAGAACAAAATAAGAACACTTGTTGACAAAAGAACAAAACATGAATATGTTTTATTTATATTTTGTTGAAACTTATTAATTGATGTGTCAGTAAGGAGAAAAGAAATGAGTGCTGAGGTAATAGAAATGTCAAACCAAGATAAAGATAAAAATATAGCAATAGAATCAGCTATTGGTCAGATTGAAAAAGCCTTCGGGAAAGGCTCAGTAATGAAATTAGGTACATCTGGAATGAACCTTGATATTCAAGCCATTTCTACTGGATCTCTAGGTTTAGATGTTGCTTTAGGTATAGGTGGATTACCAAAAGGTAGAATTGTTGAAATATATGGGCCTGAAAGTTCAGGTAAAACAACTTTAGCTTTACACGTCGTCGCTGAAGCGCAAAAAACTGGCGGCGCATGTGCTTTTGTAGATGCGGAACATGCGTTAGATCCAGTTTATGCAAAAAAATTGGGGGTAAATATTGATGAATTATTAATATCTCAACCTGATGCTGGAGAACAGGCTCTTGAAATAGCTGATACGTTAGTTAGGTCTGGCGCCATATCAGTTTTAGTTGTTGACTCAGTTGCAGCACTTGTCCCGAGAGCTGAATTAGAAGGAGATATGGGAGATAGCCATATGGGATTACAAGCTAGACTAATGAGTCAAGCTCTAAGAAAGCTAACCTCATCTATTTCTAAATCTAATTGTCTAGTTATTTTTATAAATCAAATACGTCAAAAAATTGGTATAATGTTTGGAAACCCAGAAACAACTTCTGGTGGTAATGCACTTAAATTTTATGCATCTGTTAGACTTGATATACGTAGAATTGGAGCAATAAAAGATAAAGATGACATTATAGGTAATCAAACACGAGTAAAAGTAGTAAAAAATAAAGTGGCTCCACCTTTTAGAACAGTTGAGTTTGATATTATGTATGGTGAAGGTATTTCTAAAAATGGTGAAATAGTAGATCTTGGAGTTTCTGCCGAAATAATAGAAAAGTCTGGTTCATGGTTTTCATATAATGAACAAAGAATAGGTCAAGGCAGAGAAAACGTTAAAAAATTTCTTGCTGAAAATACAGATATAGCAAAAGAAATTGAAGATAAAATAAAGGGAAATTCTGAATTAGTAGAAGAGATTTTAATGAATCCAGAACAACAAAATCCAGAAGAAGAAAAATAAATTCTTTGTACATTTTATTTATGCTAAATTGATGTTATGAACAATAAAAATAACAATTTAGCAAAATAAATGACAACAAAAAAAGAAAACTCAGTAAATAAAATAAGATATAAGTTTATTGACTATTTTAGTAGAAACAATCATCAGATAGTTTCTTCTAGCAATTTAGTTCCTGATAATGACCCTACCTTATTATTTACTAATGCAGGTATGGTTCAATTCAAAAATACATTTACAGGAATTGAACAGAGAGAATACTCAAGAGCAGTAACTTCTCAAAAATGCCTTAGAGCGGGTGGTAAACATAATGATTTAGAAAATGTAGGAAGAACAGCTAGACACCATACGTTTTTTGAAATGTTAGGAAATTTCTCATTTGGTGATTATTTCAAAGAAAAAGCCATTTATCAAGCTTGGGAACTACTTACAAAAGAGTACGATTTATCAAAAGATAGGTTACTTGTAACTATTTATCACACAGATACTGAAGCAGAAAAATTATGGAAAAAAATAGCAGGATTAAGTGATGAAAAAATAATTAAAATTAAAACAAATGATAATTTTTGGAGTATGGGAGATACGGGTCCATGTGGACCTTGTTCAGAAATTTTCTTTGATCATGGACCATCTATAGCTGGTGGCCCCCCAGGAAGTCAAGATGAGGATGGTGATAGATTTATTGAAATTTGGAACCTAGTATTTATGCAGTATGAACAAGTTTCAATGGAAGAAAGAATTAATTTACCTAAACCTAGTATTGATACTGGTATGGGTCTAGAGAGAATTTCAGCTGTTTTACAAAATACTCATAATAATTATGAGACTGATATGATGAAAAATCTTGTAGATGCTTCATCAATAATAATGGATGTAAATAAAAGTCAAAAAAATTTAATTTCACATAGAGTTGTGGCAGACCACTTGCGATCTATATCATTTCTGATAGCTGAAGGTGTAATGCCCAGCAATGAAGGTAGAGGGTACGTATTAAGAAGAATAATGCGTAGAGCAATGAGACATACTCATTTATTAGGTGCAACAGATCCAGTTATTTATAAATTAGTCGACTATTTGTGTAAAGAAATGGGAGATGCATTTCCAGAGCTGAATAAGGAAAACACATTAATTAAGAACACTATAAAAGATGAGGAAATAAAATTTAAAGATACTCTGGATAGAGGATTAAATTTACTTGAGAACGAAATAGATAATAAAGTTTCTAATGGAGTGTTGCCAGGTCAAAAGGCATTTGAATTATATGATACGTATGGATTTCCAATAGACTTAACCGAGGATGTTTTAAAGAGTTATGGTTGGACTTTAGATTATAAAGGTTTTGATATTGCAATGAATGCGCAAAAAGATAAAGCAAGACAAGCATGGGTCGGCTCAGGAGATAAACAATATACATCTGATGTTCTGAAATATTTTTTAAAACTTCCATCTACAGATTTTAAAGGATATGACGATGTTTTTTTAAAAACCAAAGTTGTTTTAATCCTTAAAAATAATGAAGTAATTAAAAAAGCTAAATTGGGTGAAAAGGTAGATGTAATTTTTAATGAAACAATTTTTTATGCTGAATCAGGAGGTCAAGTTTCAGATAGGGGTTCAATATTTAATAATCAATTTACTGGTAATGTAATAAATTCAAATAAAATTAAACTAGGTAACGATATTAATATTTTTATTTGTAATATTGAAGTCATATCAGGTGAATTACAAACAAATGAAATTATTACTCAAGAATTAGATTTAGATTATAGAAAACAAATATCTTCCCATCATTCAGCGACACACTTACTTCATGAAACTCTAAGACAAAAATTAGGTAATCATGTTGCCCAAAAAGGTTCTCTTGTTACCGATGAAAAATTAAGGTTTGATTTCATTCATTCTAAACCAATTGATGAAAAAAAATTACAAGATATAGAAGATGAAGTAAATAAAAGAATTTTATCAAATGATGACGTTTCTACGAAGATCATGACACAAAGTAAAGCTATAGAAAATGGAGCTATTGCTCTTTTTGGAGAAAAATATGGTGATCAAGTTAGGGTGGTGTCTATGGGCAAAAGTATAGATTCTAATAGGAATGCTTGGTCTGTAGAATTATGTGGAGGCACTCATGTAAAAAATACTTCTGAGATTTCAACTTTTAAAATCATTTCAGAAACAGGGGTTTCATCTGGTGTTCGAAGAATTGAAGCAATTACTAATACTGCTGCTTTAAAATTTTATAATTCGGAGTTAAATAAAATAAAAACTATTTCCAGTTTTTTAAGGACAGAATCATCACAAGTTTTGAAAAAAATTGAGCAACTGATTCTTGATAATAAAAATATCAATAAACAATTAAAACAACTTAAAATGAACCCATTGAATATTGTTAATAATAGCTCAAATAAAGAAAAAATAAATGATGTTGTATTTGAATACAATATCTTTAATGAGATGATGATTAGAGATCTTAAGCCAACAGCAGAAAACATTCTTAAAAACAGTGAATCTAAAATTGTATGTTTAATTAGTAAAATTGATAACAAAGCTTCTATAGTTATTGCCGTTAATAAAGATTATTCCGATAAATATAGTGCAGTTGAAATGGTTAAACATGTGTCAGAGACACTTGGTGGCAAAGGAGGAGGAGGCAGACCAGATATGGCCCAATCAGGTGGATCGTCTCCAG
The DNA here is from genome assembly GCA_016777705.1 of Alphaproteobacteria bacterium. GTDB lineage: Bacteria > Pseudomonadota > Alphaproteobacteria > Puniceispirillales > Marisalimonadaceae > Marisalimonas. Next base: position 6,957 of record JADHQW010000096.1, read on the forward strand.
AGAAGAGTGATAAAGCTATAGAAATGTTGAAAGAATATATTAGAAAATGAACTTAGAGTAGTAATAGTGTTAGAAAATTTAAATAAAGAAATTTTATCATTTAAAGAAACGGCTATTATGGAAATAGCAAACTTTGGAAGAAATCATGAACATACTACGGGTCAAAAAATATACCCTGCCTGGTTTGGTGAAGGTGATACTTCTACTAGTAAACTAATTTGTAATAAAACCGTTGAAGCACTTAATACTGGTAAGACATTTTATACATATCAAAATGGTACCCCAGAACTACGTATCAAACTTTCTCAATATATGAATGAAGTCTTTAATATAAATACTAAACCAGAAAATCATAGTGTTGTTAGTGGTGGTATGATGGGTTTAAGGTTGGTTTGTGATTTAATTGTTGATGCAGATGACGAAGTTGTATTGGTGGGTCCTGTTTGGCCTAATATTAGATCTTCTATTTTATTAAAGAAAGGAAACATTAAAGAAATATCGCTTAAATTATCTGATGGAGAATGGAAAATAGATTTTAATAATTTATTAAATTCAATAACATCAAAAACTAAAATGGTATTCATAAATAGTCCTGGAAACCCTACAGGTTGGATGATTAAAAAAGAACAACAAGATTTACTTTTAAAACATACCAGAAAGCATGGTTGTTGGTTGGTTTCAGACGAGGTGTATCATCAAATAACTTTTAATGGTTTAGCTGCACCCAGTTTTCTTCAATTGTCTAAACCAAACGATAGACTGATTATAATCAATTCAGCTTCAAAAAGTTTTGATATGACTGGGTGGAGAATAGGTTGGATTACTCATCCTGAAGAATTAGGACAACATATAGCTAAGCTTGTACAAATTACAACTACAGGCGT